>JAYUUU010000430.1:0-4299 GCA_043754395.1 Vicinamibacteria bacterium | reverse complement strand
GTTCGCTACGCGCTCGGAGAGCCTGATGAGCTGCGTCGCTCCCGAGGTCATGGCATCCCAGGTCGCGTGATCGACGAACTGCGGCCTCAGGAAGGTTGGCATGGCGGTGCCGCCGTATGTGATCCCGCGGGACGCGAACGAATCCACCAGTTGACGCCACTGGGCGCGAGCTGCCTCAGGATCGGCGCGGACCGCGTCGTTGAAATGGCGGATTGCTTCGCTGGTCACGTTTGATGTCCGCTTCGCCTACTCGCTGTCGATGACCACGGGGCCGCGGCTCACGAGCCGGAACATCAGCGCCCCCGAAGCGATGACGAGGGTGGCGCCCGCGAAGAACCGGAGGGTGGGCGTGTGGCCGAGGCGGAGCCAGTCCATGAACGCCGCGAAGATGATGCCGGTGTAGACGAAGCCGCCGATCTGCGAGGCGGGTGCGAAGGAGTAGGCCTTGGTCATGAGGAGCTGGCCGGTGGTAGCGGAGAGGCCGAGCAGCACGATGACGAGCCAGAGTGCGGGGGCGGGGCTCACCCACACGAAAGGCAGGCCGAGTGCGGAAATGCTGGTGCCCATGAGGGCGAAGTAGATCACGATGCGCACCGTCGGCTCGGTCTTTGTGAGCTCTCGGACACCGGTTTGCGCGACCGCCGAAAGCAGACCCCCGAGAAGACCCAAGCCAGCGGCCGCGGTGATGAGGCCGCGACCCGGCGGCAAGACGATCATCACGCCCAGGAACCCAAGGCCCAGGGGTGCCGCGAGCCTCAGCGGGAAGGGTTCGCCCAGCCAAAGCGACTCCACCAGGGGGATGAAGAGAGGCAGGGTGTAGTTGAGAAGCACCGCGTCCGCTAATGGCAGGTGGCCGATCGCGTAGAAGAAGCAGTACATCGACGAGAGGCCGGCAATGCCGCGCACGAGATGCTGCTTGAGGTGCGTGGTCCGCAATACGGAAAGGCCGCCCGCGCGAATCACGATCGGGGAGAGAAACACCAGGCCGCTGATGTTGCGAAAGAACACCACCATCCCGTTTGGGAGAGTCTGCGCGCAGATCTGTATGCACACGCCCATGACCGCGAACGCGAGCGATGACAGGATCATCGCGATGGCGCCGCGGGAAAGACTGCTCGAGGGCGACATCCCCCGTTAACGGGCGGCCTTCGCGAGGGCCTGCAGGCCGTCGTAGGCCGCGTATTTGTAGGTGTCGCCGAGAGTGGGGATGTTGAAGACCATGGAGATGAAATCGTCGATCGCTCCGCCGAAGTGGAGCACCGCCTGACCGACATGGATGAGTTCGGATGCGTTCTCCCCCACGATGTGGACGCCGAGGAGCCTCTTGTCGGTGGTGCGGAACACGATCTTGATGAGCCCTTGCTGGTCGCCCATGATCTGGCCGCGCGCGTTTCCTCTATAGGAGGCCCGGCCCACGAGGCAGGGGATGCCCTTCTTCTCGCAGGTCGCCTCGGTTTCTCCGACGGAGGCGAGTTCGGGGATCGTGTAGATCGCCATGGGCAGCAGGGGCGACACCCGATCCTTGTAGCGGAGGTCGAAAGCGTGGCACATCGCCACTCGCGCCTGCTCCATGGAGGTCGACGCGAGGGCGGGAATGCCGATGACATCACCCGCGGCGTAGATGTGCCCCACCGCGGTCTGATAGTTCTCGTTCACCGCGATGAGGCCGCGCTCGTTCGCGGCGAGACCTGCGACGTCAAGGCCGAGCGTGGCGGTTGCCCCCTGACGCCCGGTGGCGAAGAGAACGCGATCGACCCACAGGTCTCCCGTCGAGAGGCGAAGGAGCACCGAGGACGGACTCGCGTCGAGGACGGTCTCGAGGAGCTTCGTGCTTCGGCGAAGGTCGAGGCCCAGGAAGCCCATCTGCAAGCGGAGGTGCGCGCTCATCTCAGCATCGAGAAAAGGGAGGATCTCTTCGGAAGAACAGACCAGAGTCACTTTGACTCCGAGGGCCTGGAACATGGTGGCGTACTCGCAGCCGATGACGCCGGCGCCGATCACCGCGAGCGATTTCGGGATGGCGTCCATCTGCAGGATGCTGTCCGAGTCGTAAAGCCGCGGGTCGGGAGTTGTGCCCGCGGGCAGGACGGGACGAGTTCCGGTGGCGATGAGGATGACCGGCGCTTGCAGTGTCTCGCTTTCCCCCTCGTGCGTGACCGCGACGGTGTGAGGAGCCTGGAAACGCGCCTCGCCGCGGAAGACTTCGATGCCGTGGCGGCTCAGGTTATGGCTCACCAGGTCGCGAAGGTTCTGGGTGACCTCGCCCTGGCGATGCATGAACTGGGCGACCGTGAGCTGCTCGCGCAGCGTGTAGTCGATGCCGTAGAGGCCACGCTGATTGAGGCCGGAGAAGTAGAGCGCGGTTTCGCGAAGCGTCTTGCTTGGGACGGTGCCGGTGTTGATGAGGGCGCCCCCGAGCAGGCCCTGCTTCTCCACAAGGGCCACGCGCTTGCCGAAGTAGGCCGCTTGAGCTGCGCCCTTCTCGCCCGCGGGGCCCGACCCGATCACGATCAGGTCGAATTCCCGGGGCGAGGCGCTCACGCGCGCATTCTCTCAGAACGAAAACCTATCGATCCTGATGCAGGGGATCAGGATCGAGAGGGTGAGCGGTTAGTTCGAGCCTTCGGGGCGGTGACGCTTGCGAGGCCTGCCTTCCGGGCCGCCCGCACCCCCGGGGCCGCCGGGACCACCTGCGCCGAAGCCCGGGCCGCGGCGCGGACCCTGCTTCTCCATTTCCACGACCTTCGCGAGCTGCTCGGGAGTCAGGATCGCTTTCACGGATTCGAAGGTGGCCTTTTGATGAGCCTCAACTTTTTTGTGCGCGTCGCGCATCGCAAGAGCCGCCTGCCCAAGCGCGTTGGCATCGGCGGTCTCGGCGTTCATCGCCTTGTCGAAGGCCTGCTTCGCGACGCCTGCGGCCTTCATGAGGGGGTCGCCTGCTTCACGCGCACCAACGTGAATGGCCTTCCACTGTTCCTTCTGTTCGTCGGTGAGGCCGAGATGTCGCGCGACCATTTCGATCGGCGGGCCCTCGTGGCCTTCCGGTCCGCCCGGGCCGAAGCCTGGTCCGCCGGGGCCGCCCGGCCGGCGCATGTGTCCTTCGCCAGGGCCCTGGGCGCCGGGGCCCTGGGCCGAGGCGAGCGAGATCCATCCGAGTGTGGCTACCGCGAACGCGGCGAGTTTCAGGGTTTGCTTCTTCATGGCTTGTTCCTCAATCTTTCAAAGGTTCTTGATCGAGGCGATGTGTGTCCTGCCTCTTGAACCATTAGAACGGTGCTCACCTTGCAGGAATCCTAAGAACGCGAGGTTTTCTCAAACCGCCGCTTTCGAGGTGTCGCCTTTGAGCACCGCCTCGAAGCCCCCCTCGGTTCGGTTGCCGAGGGCGAGCGTGAAGTTGTGCCGTTTCGCCACGTCTCGCGTGATGGAAAGACCGAGGCCCATTCCGTTCGGACGCCGGGACCGAGCTTCATCGCTGCGGAACCGGCTCTCGCCGATTCGTGCCAGGTCGGGGTCAGGGACACCCGGGCCATCGTCGCTCACCCGGATTGTGAAGCCGCCCTCGGCCTGCTCCAGCACCAGCGCCACGTGTCCGCCCGCGCGGTTGTACTGGATCGCGTTGTGAACGAGATTGTTGACCGCCTGCTCGATGAGGGTGACATCGCCGGTCACCCATAAGGGTGCCGCCGGCGCCGAGTGATTGAAATCCACCCCTCCGCTCGACGCGACACCTTTGTGGCGCACCGCGACGCGTTCGACCAGGGCGGTGAGGTCGACGGGATGTTTCTCATGCAGCGCCACATCCGATTCGAGCCGAGCCACCGCTTCGAGATTCGCGAGAAGGGACGAGATGTATTGAGTCTCCTGCGCGATCGCGGCGATGGTGGCCGCGGAACCGGCAGGCCCTTCGCTGTGACGAAGCGTCGCCACGTGGCTCAGGAGCACTGAAAGAGGCAGAGCGACGTCGTGCGTGGTGTGCGCGACGAAATCGCGCAGCGCTTTCTCGCGTCTCTCCACCTCGGCGACGTGGGCGCGCACCGCCGCGGACGCTTCGTTGAAAGCGTGACCGAGTTGAGCGATCTCGTCTTTCCCGGTAACCGGCACCGAGATCTCGTAGTGCTTCGCGGCCGCGCCCCTGACGCCATCCGTCAGGGCGCGAAGCCGCGCGACGGGCTTGGTGAGCGCGAACCAAAGCACGATCGCCGGCGCGCCGATCAGCAACACCGCGCCCATGATGAGCGTGGTGAACGCGGCGAGGGGCGGGGGAGACGGCATGATCGCGAGGGCGTAGGTGCATGCACC
>JAYUUU010000429.1:0-3812 GCA_043754395.1 Vicinamibacteria bacterium | reverse complement strand
GCCCCCGGGCGGAGCGTAGGGCACGGGAGGGTGTTTCCTGATGAACTCTGCTCGGACCCGGAGATTCCGAAAGAAGGCCCCCACGAGGAGGACGAGAATTGGAATACGAATCCACTCGCGAGCGTCTTCCAGTGTCATGGCGCAGGCTAGCAGGCGCGGTGGCGGTCTAGAATCGGCTGCGTGATCGAACGAACCCCGAGCCCGGTTGAGATTGCCCAGTGGCGAGAGGAGTTCGAGGCCGCGTCGCGCCGGTCCCTGAAGTTGCGGATGAAGTACGCGTTCGTCAAGACCTACAAGCCCGTCCTCGACGACGCGCCTTACCGGACCTTCGACACCATGGCCGAGTATCGCGAGTGGTGCCAGGAGAATCTGCCGGAGTGGCTGGGCTATGGCCGCGCGGTTTGACTACGCCCAGGCCGAGGAGATCAGGGCCGTCTTCGCGCGCCATGGAGTACGGTATCTCTTCATAGGGAAGTCCGGCGCGGTGCTGCTCGGTTACCCGGACACCACCCAGGATGCCGACCTCTTCGTGGAGAAATCGGAGGAGAACGGCAGGCGGTGCGCTGCCGCGGTGCGCGATCTGGGTTTCGACATTTCAGATGAGACCGAGGCGGAGATTGGACGTGGCAAGGACTTTGTCCAACTGAAGAACGGGCCGTTCGACCTCGATCTTGTCTTTGCTCCGGACGGAATCGAATCGTTCGAAGCGGCGTGGCGGAACCGGGTGGAAACCGAAGGGTTTCCGGTCGCTCACCCCGATGACATCATCAACAGCAAAGAGGCGGCGCGACGAGCCAAGGACCTCGAGTCGCTGCCACGCCTTCGCGCCTTCCGCGACTATTGGAAGGCCGGGAGATAGTTCCACCACGGTGGTGTCCGGTAGAGCGGCACGCGCTCGTGGGCGTGAATCCCCTCTCGGGACGGGCGAGAATAGAGAACAAGAAAAGTGTTCGACACTGGAATCAATGTCTGGCTGCAGTCCATGGGGTCGCCGGCCGCGACCGCGCTGCTCACGGGCGTTACGTTCCTCGGATACCTGCCATTCCACGCTTTCCTGATCGTCACCCTCACCTTTGGCGTGCGGTTGCGTCCCGGTCTCGCAGTACTGGGGGCCGTTCTGCTGACTGGGATCGTCACGGAAGGAGCCAAAGAGGTCGCTGCCTTTCCGCGGCCCGACCAGGTCGACGAGCGGTTGATGAGGACATCCGCCTCACGCGGAGAGGCGATCGTCTCGCGCGGAAGCGCTTCGGGATTCTGGTCTCTGCCGGCCCCGGAGGTCATCGAGCAGGTCCGCGAGAAGTCTCGGGCGCGGGACGTTGGCGGCTACGGATTTCCTTCCGGTCATGTGAGTGCCACCACTACGCTCCTCGTCTGCAGCGGATGGTTCCTTCGCTTCCGGTGGTTGTACCTATTCACCGCGGCCTGGGTGCCGCTCATGGCCCTCTCCAGAATGTACCTGGGGCGGCACTTCCTCGCCGACGTGCTGGGCGGGCTTGTCATCGCCATCGGCGTCTCTGCGGTCTGGATCCGGCTGTTCGACTCCTTCCACTTACCGGAAGGGAACGGGCCCCCGAAGCGGCCGCTGCGAGGGCTCTGGCTCTTGTGCCTCGGCCTTTTCGTGCTGATGCCGTGGTTCCCGCCGATCTCTCCGCGGTACGCGGGTGCTCTCACCGGCCTCGCCCTCTCGTACACCCTGATCGCTTCCACCGGTCAGTCGCCCGATGGCGGGACAAACCGTCAGCGGGTGAGCCGAGTTCTCCTCGCCTTGGTGGTCTTCGCGACCACGCTTGGACTGACCGACAGGATGCTCGCGTTCGATGGCCGAATCGAGAGTCGCCTGGGGCAGTGGGTGGCCGGGGCGACCGTGACCGCGTCGACCTTCGCGGGAGCCATTGTGCTGTGTCGGCGGCTGCGGCTTTACGGATCGCAGGCCCCCGCGATAATCGGTCGCCCGTCCAATCAATAGCCAGCTATAGAAAATCGGTCAAGCTAGTTTCACAAGCGTTGCACCACGCAATCAAAAACCGCGCGGATGTGCCGCGTAACGAGAGGAAGTGTCCATGGCGAAGCTCGTGTTCGGAATGAACCAGTCCCTCGACGGCTACGTTGACCATATGGCGTTTGCGCCAAGCCCCACGCTCTTCCGCCACTTCATCGAGGAGGCTCAAGGGCAGGCGGGCAGTGTCTACGGCCGCCAGATGTACGAGATCATGCGTTACTGGGACGACGAGCATCCAGAATGGGATGAAGGGGAACGGGCCTTCGCGGCGGCGTGGCGTAAGCAGCCGAAGTGGGTTGTCTCACGCACCCTGAAGTCGGTCGGCCCTAACGCCCACCTTGTTCAGGGTGATCTAGAGGGCGCGATTCGCAAGTTGAAGGCCGAACGCGACGGAGAGATCGAGATTGCGGGCCCGAACCTGGCGCGAAGCCTCACCGACCTTGGCCTGATCGATGAGTATCGGATCTACCTGCACCCCGTCGTGCTTGGTCACGGCACGCCCTATTTCGCCGGACCCCGGCCGCCGCTCCGCCTTAAGGCTAGTGATCGGATAGGCGAGGATGTGATCAGGTTGACCTACGTTCCTGCTTAATAATAGAAGTCCCACTGTAGATTTGAAGGCGTGAAGCCAGCTGGCGTCCTCCTCAGCCCCCGCAGCGGGACGTCGGCGGTCCTTCGCCTCGGACACGTCGCCACTGAACCGGGGACTTGGCATGAGGCGTACTGGACGGCGATCGACGAGGCCGAGGCCTCGGCGTGCCTTGGCATCGTCGCCCGCGTTGGGCCTGGCGCCGGGGAGTGGCGCGAAAAGCCCGTGGCCGTTCGCCTGGCCCGAGGGCGCCGGGACACACAGGACGTAGAAGCCCTCGCGCGCTTCGACGGTTGGGTGTATCTCATCGGCTCGCAGTACGGTGGCCCGGGCGGCCCGCTCGAGCCGCGGCGCTCTTTTCTGGCTCGGTTTCCTGAGCCCACCCGCGCCCCGTTCAAGCCCGTGCGCATGGACGTCGTCCGCGATCGCTTCCGGCTTCACCGGGCGATCAACGATGCACTCGCGGCCTCCGGCCTATCCCTCATGCGGATCACTGAGAAAGCGTCGCGCGATTTTATCCGCCGCACCCACGACCTCGGCCGCAGGCGAGACAAGGTCTGGGCGGACCGAATCCTTCCCGGGGACCTTCCGCTCAACATCGAGGGCGCATCGTTCGATGATCAGGGACGACTCCTGCTCGGCCTTCGGTTTCCGGTCACCGCTTCAGGTCAAGCGATCATTGTCGAGATCGAAGAGCTCGAGGGCGCATTTCGTTCCACCGAATGGCGCCCTGTCGTGCGGGCGATCCGGGTTTTGATGGGAGCGGGGTCGCGTCGCGCCCCGGTCGGTGTCCGGGACCTCGAGTTATCCGGCGCCGATCTCCACGTCCTGGTAGGCGGCATCGAGCCCGAGCTCGTCGACCGTGCTCCGCAACCCTCGGCTCGGGCGTTCGAGCATCGGGTCGGCCGTTGGACACGAGGGACTGGGGCAGCGTCGCTCGCGACGCGCCTCGTCCGCCGCTTTCGGCCCGGCCAGCGCGTGGAAGGACTGGCCGGCAACGGGGCGGGTGGCTTCGTCTACGTTGCCGAGCGTCTACCGGATGTCGATCGCCCCGCGAAGGGCCGAGTGTCCGTCCTCAAGTTGAAGTGAACTTTGCCGCCACGTAGCCCGATGGTCCTGCGTCTCGGCCGGTTCGCCTGCGTGGCCGCGGCGCTCCTCGCGGCGGTCATGATGGCCCCTGCGTTCACGAGAAACCTGTGGATCGCCCGCCTCGCCGTTTCGGAA
>JAYUUU010000428.1:0-3327 GCA_043754395.1 Vicinamibacteria bacterium | reverse complement strand
CCGACATCGTACGAACTCCTTAGCGTGCCGTCCTCGGCGTAGTCGCGGATGGTCTGCGTCCCGCTGAACGACGAGGAGCCGAGACTCTGCGCGAACGCGAGGCCGAGTTCGATCCGGCTTTCGCCTTGAGGTGCTTTCCCGGTGATGCCCGAAACGGGCTGCTTGTCCTGGGCCGCGCCGAGGCCGGCGAGCGAGAGCACGAGCCCGAGAGCGGTTGTCGTCTTCATTCCAAGTTTGTTCATTAGTTCACCCCCACCGCGTTCCACGCCTGTGTGATGGCGGCCTCCACCGCCGGATTGCTCGGATACAGGTCTTTCGCCGCCTGAATCGTGGTCGCGCGCGCCGCCTGGAAATTGCTCGACGGCCCAAGGTACGCGGTGAAGGCGCGATAGAACACGCGCTCGATCTGCTCGCGGTTCGCCGCCCCCACGCCGGTCACCCGGGCACCGAGACGATGGGTCCCGCCCTCGATGGCGAGGTAGAAAGCGTGGTTCGCGATTCCGGAGTTGATGTGCACGCCGCCGTTGTCGCCGGTCCCGGTGAAGCGCACCGAGTAGTGATCAGGATCGCCGAAGAGGGTCGGGTTCTGCAGCGAGCGGATTCCGTTCAAGGGAAAAGCGGCGGTGCCCCTCGCGATGTCCTCGCCGCAGAGATAGTCGGCCTGTCGCAGCCCGCTGCCGGGGGTCTCGAACATGAATTCCGCGCCTGTCCCCATGATGTCGGAGAACGCTTCGTTCAAAGCGCCCGATTCGTTCCGATAGATCAGGTTCGACGTGAAACGCGTGACCCCGTGGGTCAGTTCGTGGGCCACGATGTCGAGGGCGCCCGCGAAGTTGTTGTATTGCTGGCCTCCGGAGGTGAAGTTGCTCGGAAGTCCCACGCCGTAGACCATTACGCCTGGGTGCAGGTAAAAAGCGTTGAGGTAGTAATCGAGGATGTCGTCGCCGTAGATCGAGCGGTTGCGCTGCAGGTCGTCGCGCCGGACCAGGTTCACGAAAGACCGAATGGGGGTGTTCGCGTCGTTGAGGCCGCGCCGGTTGAACCGCTTGAAGAAGTAGTCGTAGGTGTAGCCCGTGTAGGCGTGCGCGTCGACCACCCCTCCGTCGGTCCACTCATTGTCCGCGTCGGCGGCGTAGTCGGAAGCGGCGATGGTGTTCGGGTAGCCGGTGACCAGGATCCGGTCGATGCGAAGGGGGTCGCCCTTCATGTCAAGGGTCTGGAGTGCGGGCGGACGCAGCGCGTCCTGGGCCTGGAAGTTGGTACCCGAGCCCGTGACGCTCATCTTCTTCGCGTCGCCGAGCACCCCCACCCCGCGGCCGACCGCCGACTGGTTGTGCCGGTCGGAGAAGTCGAGCCGGACGGCGCCCGTGTGCGCGTCGACGAAGACCGCCCGGACATCGGTTCCCTTGAGGATCTGGCCGCGCCAGGTCAGGGCGTAGGTGAGCGTGTCCCCATCGGTGACGGGAAGGATGACCAGCTCGACCTCGTCGGGGAATAGCCGTCCGCCAGAGTGGACCGACTCCAGCGCGCGTCGCGCGGAAAGTGCCGAGAGCGTCGGCCGGGATTCGACCTCGATACCTTCATAGAGGTTGCCGAACGCAGTCAAAACACCCGCGTCGTCAGACTGTCGGACCACCTCGGCGCCCCAGACGGGCACGCCCCGATGGAGCTGCGTGAAGCGCGTGTGGGTGCGGCCTGCGATCATGGTGTCTTCCATGGTCGCGCGGACCCTCAGGTTGCCTCGCGCTTCGAGCGCGCCGATCCGCTGGTCCCACTCGCTCACCGCGGCGCCGCTAGTGGCGCTCACCGCGCTCATCCGGGGCCGCGTCTCGAGCGCCGGCCCCTGCATCATCCCCATTCCAAACACAGCGAGCACGAAGCTCACCCTTAGCGCATTCCTCATATGTCCCTCCGTCTCCTTGTTCATCCAGTCTGTAGCGAACCCCAGCCGTTTGACGAGGCCCCTGCCAACTCCACCCGCAATGTACCCCTTTTGGGTGTGAACCCCTCAGCCGAGGGCGTCCCTCAAGATGGCCACGTCGGATTCGAAGGACTCAGGATGGAGAGGGCCGAACGAGAATCGGAAGAAGTCCCGAAGTGGGGAAGTGTCGCCGCGCCGGGCCATGTCGCAATCCGTGCCCTTGAGGATGGCCGCGCCGTGTTTGAAAAGGCGGACGTTCAATCCCTCGGAACTGAGACCGGTGGGTATCCGGCACCAGTGATAGAAGCCGCCGTCGCCGGTGAAGAGTTCGAGGCCGAGTTTCGCGAACGCCTCGCCGTAGCGGGCGCGCTGCTCCCGGTAGAAGGCGGGCACCGCCGCGCGGGCGAGCGCCACACGATCTTCCCTGAGCAGCTCGAGGGCATAAAGCTGCGACAGATGAGAGACGCCGCCCATTCCAAACGAGGAAAAATTGCCGAGAATCTCGATGTTCGCCTTCGAGGCCACCACCCAGCCGATGCGGATGCCCGGCGCCTGGAAGCCCTTGGTGGCGGCGCCCACCACAAACAGATTGGACGCGTTGATATCGCCTGCGTATCGAAGCGCGCTTTCGGGGTGATCGTGGAACAACTCGTAGGCCTCGTCGATGAGAAGCCCGCCCTTCTCGGTACCGGCGGCTTGAACCAGCCGTTCGAGCTCCGGCCCGCGACGCGTGACGCCCGTGGGGTTGCACGGATTGGAGATCATGGCGAGATAGCGCCCCGGCCCGTCCGCGGTGTAGTCCTCCATCGTGGGAGTGAAGTGGTTCTTCTGATGGCTTGGCACCATCGACCAGGCCCGGCCCAGGCGTTCCAACATGTCGAAGTAGGGTGTGTATTCGGTTTCGGCCACGCGAACGCGGATGTCCTTGTCGAGGAAATAGAGGACCGCCACGAGCGCGGGCCGGCCGCCCGCGAAGATCATCACGTTCTCCGAGCCGATCGTGGCGCCGTAGTGATTCCGGTAATACGAGGCCACCGCCTCGCGCAGCGCGGGCAGCCCCCAGGCCTTCGGATATTTGAGGTGTTCGGGGGCGATCTTCACCGAGTCCGGCATCGGGGGGCCGCCGGGAAGCTGATCGACTCGAGGGAACCCCTGGCTCCAAGGATGTGTGCCCGCCTCTCCCATCGGCCTCCCGAAGGCGGCGAGAAACGCGTACAGGGTTTCGTAGATCCCCATCGGGGGTACGTACTTGAGGAAGGCCATGGGTGCGAAGATTGTAGAGCACACTGAAATCGGCCCTGGACCTGCGTATGTCAATGCGCCATTTGCGCGTTCGATTACGTAGAATCCGCGGCCTAGAAGCTCGCCAAATGACCTCCATGCCTTTTTTGCGGTCCCTGGGACCA
>JAYUUU010000427.1:0-6945 GCA_043754395.1 Vicinamibacteria bacterium | reverse complement strand
TAGACGGGCTTGGTTGGAACCGCGATGGGCTGGCTCTTCAGGAACGAGGCGAAGGGTTCGACGGAGCCCGCGACGACACTCGAATGGAACGCCGTGGCGACCGCAAGGCGCGTGCCCTTGAAGCCCTGAGCTTTCAATTCGGCCGCGGCCGCGTCCACCGCCTCGCTCGGTCCGGCGATCACCACCTGCTTCTTCGAGTTTCGATTCGCGATCACGACGGGTGCCTTGAGCAGCGCCTCGAGGGTCTCGACCGTTTGCTTGCCCAGCGAGATCGCCCACATCGCACCCGAGGTGGTGGCGGCGTCGCGCATCAGTTCGCCGCGCTTCCGCGCGGTCTGAAGCATCGCGGTCGAGTCGATGGCGCCCGCGGCGTGCAGGGCCGTGACTTCGCCGAAGCTGTGTCCGCCGAACACGTCACCGTCGAGACCCAAATGGCGGAGCAGTTGAAGCGTCGCCAGGCTCGCGAGGCCGAGCGCCGGTTGGGCCCACTCAGTGGCGGTGAGTCGTGCGGTCTGGGCAGCGCGGGCTTCGTCCGTGAAGACGGAAGGCGGAAATACCATCCGATGAATCGTCGACGTCTGGCCTTCTTCGCCAAACTCGAGGCCCGCGTGGTCGTCCCACGCCTGCCGCGCGGCGTCGAAGGCCATCGCGAGTTCGCGTCCCATGCCGACCGACTGTGAGCCCTGGCCCGGGAAGAGGAAGGCGACGGAGCCTTCGGCCTTCGGACCGCGGCCGTACACGGGACCGCCGGGAAGCGAGAACGCCGGACCATCGATCTTGGGCCGGGCGAGGCCGAGCTGCTTTTCGAGATCGGCCACCGAGGTAGCGACCATTGCGAGACGGCAATCGTCCGAGGCGTCGAACCTGGAGGCGGCGTCGCGCGCGACACCGCTCAATGAAGCGCCGGCCGTAAGGTCGGCGAGCACCGCGTCGATCGCTGCGCTCAGAGCACCGCTGTCTTTCGCGGAGAGGGCCACGAGTTCGGCCGCTACCGGCCGCATGCGGAGGGCCCGCTTCGCCGAGCCCTGGTACTCCTCGAGGGTGATGTGGAAGTTGCTTCCGCCGAAACCGAACGAGCTGACGGAGGCGCGACGCGGGTGGGTGTGGTCGCGAATCCAGGGCTTCGCCTCGGTGTTGAGATAGAACGCCGTCTCTTCGATCTTCAGAGCGGGATTGGGCGTATCCACCTTGATCGTGGGCGGCAGAATCTTGTTGTGAAGGGCGAGGGCCGCCTTGATGAGGCCGGCAGCGCCGGCGGACGCCTTGGTGTGGCCGATCTGAGACTTGATCGAGCCGAGCGCGCACCACTGCTTGTCGGTGCGGCTGGTTTCGCCGAAGACAGTGTTGAGGCCGCCGAACTCCGCGGCGTCGCCGGCTTTGGTGCCGGTGCCGTGGGCTTCGAGGAGTTCAACCGTGTCGGGGCCGTAACCGGCGCCTTCATAAGCGCGACGCAGAGCCTTCGCCTGACCGGCGCTCACCGGCGCGTAGATACTCTTCGCGCGGCCATCGGACGACGAACCGACGCTGGTGAGAACCGCGTAGATCCGGTTCCCGTCGCGCTCCGCGTCTTCGAGACGGCGCAGGCCGATGAGACCGATGCCTTCGCCGAGCATCGTGCCATCCGACTTCGCGTCGAAGGGCCGGCAGTCGCCCGAGAACGACAGGGCTGTCGTCTTCGAGAAACACATGAACATGAAGATGTCGTTGAACGTCTCGACGCCGCCGGTGATCACGAGATCGGAACTGCCGAGGTGGAGTTCCTGTACGCCCATCGCGAGAGCGCCAAACGCCGAGGCGCACGCCGCGTCGACGACGCAGTTGGTGCCGCCGAGGTTGAGGCGGTTCGCGATGCGGCCCGCGACCACGTTGCCGAGGAGGCCCGGGAACGTGTTTTCCTGCCACGGCGTGTACGAGCCGGAGATCCGATCGCAGACCTTCTGGACTTCGTCTTCGGGCAGGCCGTGCTCGCGCAGGGCGCGCACCCAGATCGGGCGCTGAAGTCTCGATCCCATTTCGACCAGGAGTTCCTGAGCAGACGTGATGCCGATGATGACGCTGGTGCGCTCGCGCATGGCGTCGGGGAAGTGGCCTTGGGTCGCGTCTTCAAGGAGCTGCTTGGCGACGATCAGGCCGAGGAGCTGGGACGTGTCGGTCGCGGGGATCACGTTCGGCGGCATCCCGTGTTCGAGGGGGTCGAACGCGACTTCGGGGACGAAACCGCCACGCTTCGCGTAGGTCTTGTCAGGCGCCTTTGGATCCGCGTCGTAGTAGTCGTCGATCAGCCAATGAGCCTTCGGTATTTCGGTGAGCTGATCCTTGCCCGCGACGATGTCCCGCCACATTCCGAATGCGTTGGTGGAACCGGGGAAGAGGGCGCCAAGGCCCACGATGGCAATCGGTTGGTGTTTTGGAGGCATGTTGGGTGTCGCCAGTCTTCGAAGGGTCGTGGGAAGCCACGACTGGAGCCCGGAATTATCGCAGGGGAGTGGAGGCCGCGGGGGTCTCCCCCAAACTGTGACAAAAATGAGACTTCGTTGTTGATGCAAGGGGGGCCGGTGAACGGACCCGGCCCCCCTTGGAACCCCCCGGCCTCCGCTCGTGCGAGGCGTATCTACGCCCGAATCGCCCGAGTGAATCGGGCGATTCGGATCTTGAGTCGCCCGAGCTGCGGCCGTCTTCGGGGGGCCCGGGGAACGAGGAAGGGGAGGCTAGTCGCCTCCGCCGCCGTCTCCTCCGCCGCCGTCTCCTCCGCCACCTCCATCGCCGCCTCCGCTATCGCCTCCGCCGGTGTCGCCACCGCCACTGTCGCCGTCGTGGTCGCTTGACCCCGCGTCGTCATGGGAATCAGGGTCATGGTGCGACTCAGGCGACTTGCCGTGGTGGCCGGAATCCGTGTAGCCGCCATCAGTCGAGGCGTAGCTGCTTCCGCCGGTGTCCTGATTCCGCCGACCGTGCTGACTCTCGCCTGCCATGAGCCGGGTGGCTACGAAAAAGATCGCGACGAGGAGTACGCCCGCGGCGAGGATGGAGACCATGGCGGATTATTGCAGCTTCCGCGAAACCCCGCGACTTACTTTCGCGCGACTCCCACTCGGGTCAGGGCTACGTTGCCGAAGGCGTCCGTGGCTCGGATGACGATCGCGGCCGGGGCTCCGTCGAGGCGGAATTCGAAGGTCTCCTCGCGTGAGTCGGCGACGCCGTCCACCGGAGTCATGTCCGTCCATGCGCCGGCCTCTTTGGCCCACTCCGCCTTGCGGATGGCGTTTATGGTGTCGGCGACGGTCACTTTGACGAGTCCCGCGTTGAGAGTGGCGGTGATCGTGGGCGGATCGTTGTCGACATCGAAGACTTCGGAGTCTTTTTCGTACGAGAGGCCACGCCCCTCCGGGTTAGAAGACTGATCCCTGGCCACAACTCGCATCACGTAGCGACCCGAGGGTACCGTCGCGGTATCCCATGTGAAGACCGGGTCTTCCATACCCTCGCGGAGACGCGTGAAGGCGGTGGCGTTCTCGGGCCGGTACAGCACCTCGTATCGAAGGGTGTCGCCGTTCGCGTCCTCGGCTCGCCACGAAACCGTGCGGAGCGACTTGAAGAAAACCTTGCGGCCGAGGTTCGCCGAGTCGGTCGAGCGACCGCCCATCGCGGTGGGCGGTTTGATTTCCGGCGCGCCCGTCTCGAGCCCGGCGATCTCGGGTTCGCCGGAACTTCCCCCGGAGCCACTGCGCTGGAACGCGTCTCCCGCGGGGTAGAGAGTCAGCTCACGAATGAGAGGCCGGATGTTCCGCTGGACGTAAGCCAGTTGTACCCATGAAAGAGATGGCTTTCCACCGGAGTCGGTCATCGTGGCGCGCACTTGCGCGAAGCGGGCCTGAGGTGCTCTGGCCGGAGGTTTGCCCACGCTCACCGGTTCCCAGTTGCTCCAGGTGGTGTCGGGCACGGATGAGTTCCCGGTGCGGATCTCATAAGTCACCGCGGCCGAAGGCGTGCTGGCCTCGAGCGCTCCCAGCTGCGCGACGTTGTCGAAGTCCTTGGCCGACGACGTGAAGACGCCCTTCGTCTCGAGCTTCGTCGAGAGATACTGAATCTTCCCCGGGTTCGAGGAAGCGATCGCCATGTCTCCCGAGGGGAGGGGTACTGCCGCGGTGAGCTGCTCTTGCGGCATGGTGCGGACGAGCGTGTAGGTCCGATCGTCGCGGACTTCATAGACACGGCCCTTCGAGCCCGTGCCGAAGAGGATCGCGTCATTCCGCTTGAACAGGAAGAAGGGCGATTCGTCCCCGCTCCAGAGCTGGTCGGCGTCGCCTAAGGCACTCACGAGGAAGATCGCGCCGCGAGCAGGGCCGGACCCGGAGCGCGCGCTGTCGGAGCCGCGGCTGGGGCCTGTGGGGAAGGCGAAAACCTCGATCGATGTCGAAGCACTTGCGCTATCGGGCTGCGGAGAGGCCCCGGGGGAGGGCGTTGGGGTTGGCCGCGGCAGCGGAATCTCTGAACGTCCATCCACGAGGGCGACATACACGGAGCCGTTCGGCAGAGGCAGCAGGGCCTTCACCTCGCGATAGTTGGAGTCGTAAATAACGCGGACATTGTCTTTGGCGTCGATCGAGTAGACGAGGCCCGAGGGCGAGCTGCCTGCAAACATTGAACCCGACGAGCCCACCGCGAGCGATGTCACGTGAGCGTCCTGGCTCGTGACGATCGACGTGCCCTGACCCTTCGCATCGACGCGATAGATCTTTCCTTCGCCGCCCGTCGCCACCCACAGACGGCCATGGGCGTCGAACGCGATCGCCCAGATGTAGCGCTCCTCGGGATCGAAGAACACCGTGCTCTTGCCTGCCTTGTCAATGGCGTAAACGCGCCCGTCGGGATTCGACGCTGCGAAGAGACGTCCATCCGGGCCGAACGCGAGGGCCTGCACCTCGGCTTCCGCAACATCGTGGAAGGTTTGAGTGGTGCGGTTCTCGATCTTCAGGATCTTGCCGCTGTTCCCGGTTCCCGCGAAGAGCGTGCCTTGAGCGTCCGCGACGATGGACCACACTGCGGAGGCGCCAAGATCGGGCCCGGTGACCGCCGAGGGAGCAAGCGACAGGCGTCCGCTCGAATCCACTGAGAGCCCTTCGATCTCGCCGTCGAGGAAGTCGCGCATGGTCGAGAGGCGGAGGAACTGCGGCTGGACCGCAAAGGTCGAGGCGGCGAGGAAGGCAAGGGTAAGGGTCGCGACAAGTTTTCGAGGCATGAAATCCCTGGAATCAACGCTCAATCTGAAGGGCGAGAACACGTGAGCCCCTGACGGAAAAATCGACGGGCAGTTCGCCGTCCCACACGACGGTCGTCTGGGTTCGCACCACCGGCTCGCCGCCCTCGCTGCCTCCGAGCACCTGCATCATGGAAGGCGGCAGGCCCGGCAGCAGCGTTCCGGAGATCGCCGCGCCCTCTTCGAACCGCTGGAGCCTTACGTAGACCTGCGTGCTCTTGCGGATGGAGTTCACCGCGCGAACAATCTGGTCGAGACTCTTCGGCACGAACGCCTGCCGCATCTCCCGCTGTTCGGCGAGCGACAAACCCTGGCCGTCGGAGACGAGGACCACGTAACGTCCGGGCGCAGCGCCGATTGGAACTTCGACGGGCGTTGAGACGATGACCTCCTCGCCGCGGAAGGTGCGAAGCGCTACTTTGAGGGGGATCGATGCACCGGGACGGACCGGGCCATCGCGTTCGAGCCACGCGCGGTCGATCACCGCGGTTTCCTGCGCTTCTTTCGCAGTGAGATTGACGGTGACGGATTCGAGGCTGACGCGGCGGAACTCGTTATTCATCACGAAGGAAATCGCAGCACCGACGAGGCCCGCGGCCATCGCCCCCGGCTGCCCTTCGGCGAACTGATCCTGGAGCCGCATCGACGGGATGCTCGTGAAGTTCACGGTCGCGTCGAGCGTGACCGTCGAAGGACCGGCAACCCTCTCCTGTCCCTGAAGGACGGAGAGAACGCTCGCGTAAACGGTGAGAGGAGTGAACAGATCGTCCTGCACGACCGAGAAGGAGTACTCCTGTTTCATCCCCGGGCGGTTTTGCAACGAGACCTTCACCGGAATCATGCGCGGCCCCGGGCCCATCTTCCCCGAAATGCCGGTAGCGCGATCCTGCTGGAAGCGGCCGATGGTCTCGTGAGCGCTCGAGATCTTGAACGACTGATTGAGGCTCGGAAAGACGTCGTACACCCACGCTTTGCGCATGGGGAAGTCGATGGGGCCGATACCGAAGAAAGGATGTCCAAAGGCGTACACCGCTTCACCGTCGATGTGAGTGACCGTGCCCGTGGCGGAGAAGTCGAAATCGCCCTGGATCAAAGAGACCGCGACCGGACCGCCCGCTTCAAGGGCGGGCAGCGGACCCTTTGCCAGGCCCTTCGCAGGAACCTGAAGGGGCGCGAAGCCCATTCGTGAGAAGAGGCCCTTGGCCACGTCGAATGCGGACCCGGACAGACCCGAGACCGAGAGCGGAATGGGAAGAGCCGACATGCCGGCGATCCCGGACGACTTGGCCGTGGTCCCGGCACTTTCGAGCGCGCTCGTGAATTTTTCGACGAGCGAGCGCTGGTCGAGCGGCCAGGCGAGGTTCGACATCCGCAGCGGAATCGGCCGGATCGTGGCATCCGCAGGCGAGGTCGACGCGCGGAGCATGATGTCGTTCATGCGCGAGAAGCTCTTCATCTCGACATAGGGCGTGATTCCGGCGATCGCTTCCTTCGAGAAGCCGAAACCAAAGGCCACCGCGCCGAGGAGCTTGCCGTCGATATAGACAGGCGACCCGCTCATGCCGGCGATCACGCCGGTCTGAGCGAGTGGGCCGCCCTTGAGGCGGGCCATGACCATCGTCTGCTTCGGGGCCGAGTTCTCGAGGGCGCCGATGATTTCGACCTCGAAGGTCTCGAGCTTCTGATTG
>JAYUUU010000426.1:0-9125 GCA_043754395.1 Vicinamibacteria bacterium | reverse complement strand
GCCGCCGGTAGTAGTCCTCGCCATGAAGGGCGAAGATTTCCGACAGACTCAAAGAGGCTTTTTCCTCAATCTTCCGATCGAGCTCGACGAAAGGTAGGCTTATTCTACCTGCGAGGCGGCGTCCGATGGTTGTTTTTCCCGCCCCGCGGATCCCGAGCAGGGAAATCCGCCTCGGACCCTCAATGGCCGCGGGCAGGGTGAAGAGGCTTTCTATCGGTGCGTCGAGAGCCTCGGCTATGGCCTGAAGCTTCAACACCGAGGGGTTCGCGCGGCCAAGCTCGACGTCGTTCAGAAAGCGCAGCGATACGCCTGACACCTGCGCCAGTCGTGCTCGGGAGAGACCTGAGTCCTCGCGCCGACCCCGAACCGCACGCCCGATCCTGGTCAGAATATCGGTCATCGGTGCACGCAGTATATTGCACAGTCTCGTTTAGCGAAGCGGCACTATAGTGCTTGACTCGGGGGAATCGGGTCGCCTAACGTCACGGGCTCTATGGCAGAACTTTCGGGCGGCAAAGAACCCTTGGTTTCGTTCGAAACCCACCCATCCCGCTACATTCACTGGAAACTCCAGATCGAGGCGCCCGTCGCGAAGCTCCTGATGGACGTTCAGGAAGACCGGCCGATGCGCGAGGGGTACGTCCTCAAGACGAACAGCTACGACCTCGGCGTCGACATCGAGCTTTGGGACGCGGTCGAGCGCCTGCGGTTCGAACATCCCGAGGTGCGCTGCCTGATCATCGGCAGCGCGAAAGACCGGATCTTCTGCTCGGGCGCCAACATCTACATGCTGGGAAGTTCCACCCACGCGTTCAAGGTGAACTTCTGCAAGTTCACCAACGAGACCCGGCTCTATCTCGAGGATGCCTCCGCGAACTCGGGCCTGCGCTCGATCGCGGCGGTGAGCGGAGCGTGTGCGGGCGGCGGTTATGAACTGGCACTCGCCTGCGATGAGATCCTTCTCGTCGACGACTCGTCTTCGGCGGTTTCCCTTCCCGAGGTTCCGCTGCTCGCGGTGCTCCCCGGCACCGGCGGCCTCACCCGCGTCGTCGACAAGCGCAAGGTGCGGCGCGACCTCGCCGATGTCTTCTCGTCACTTGGTGAAGGGGTCAAGGGCAAACGCGCCCTTCAGTGGAACCTCGTCGACCAGGCGATTCCCCTTTCGAAGTTCGACGCGGCGCTCAAGGAACGGGCGCAAGCGGTGGCAGCCTCCGCTCCGAAGCGGGAGGGTGCTGGCGTCGCTCTTCCCCCGGTCAAGAATCCCGGCGAATACGTGAAGGTGGAGATCGACCCGAAACTTCGAGTCGCCACAATCACGGTGAGCGGACCGAACGGGGCTCCGGTCGCGACCGCTGTGGCCCTTCGCGCCGAAGGGGCTTCGAACTGGCACCTTCAGATGGCGCGGGAACTTGATGCCGCGCTGCTCGACCTGCGCTTCAACCAGAGCGAGATCGGGGTGATCGTTCTCAAGACCCTCGGCGATTCGGCGCTGGTCGAAGCGCATGACGAGAAGCTTATGGAGCTCGCGAAGACGGACTGGTTCGCGGATGAGATCGTGTTCAAGCTTCGTCGCGTCTTAAAGCGCCTCGACCTCACCGCGCGTTCGCTTCTCGCGATCATCGACAAGGGTTCGTGCTTCACCGGCTCGCTCGCTGAACTCGCCTTCTCCGCGGATCGTTCGTACATGCTCGACGCCGACGAAGGAGATGGGCCGACGTTGCGCTTCACGCTTATGAATCAGGGCCCGCTGCTCATGTCGAACGGTCTGACCCGATTGCAGACACGCTTCCTCGGCGATCCCGAGAAGGCGAGCGTTGAGATCCGTCATTCATTCGATGCTGCGGATGCGCTCCAGTCCGGCCTCGTGACGTTCACGCCCGACGACATCGACTGGGAAGACGAAGTGCGGCTCGCGATCGAAGAGCGTTCCAGTCTCTCGCCCGACGCCCTGACCGGGATGGAGGCGAACCTCCGATTCGCGGGGCCGGAGACGATGGAAACGAAGATCTTCGGCCGGCTCTCCGCCTGGCAGAACTGGATCTTTCAACGCCCGAACGCCGTGGGCGAACACGGAGCGTTGACACTGTACGGAAAACCAGAAAGAGCGAAGTTTTCTTGGACGAGGACGTAGCCCTTCTCGAGGTAACAAAATGATCACCCTCCTCCTCACCGCCGCTCTGGCGGCTCAGACCGCCCAATCCCCAACCTACAAAGAGGCCGACCGCGCAAGGCTCATCACAGCGATGGACGCGAAAGCCGCGCACTACGGCGACCTCTCGCGCAAGGTCTGGGAGTTCGCCGAGGTGGGCTATAAGGAGACGAAGAGCGCAGCAGCCCTCGTCGCCGAACTGAAGGCGGCGGGTTTCGACATTCAGGAAGGAGTCGCGGGGGCGCCCACCGCGTTCGTCGCGTCGTGGGGCACGGGCAAGCCCATCATCGGCATCATGGCCGAGTACGACGCTCTCCCAGGTTTGTCGCAACAGGACATCGCGGAGAAAAAGGCCCGGGTCGAAGGCGACCCCGGCCACGGTTGCGGACACAATCTCCTCGGCACGGCCTCGGTGGCGGCGGCGATCGCAGCCAAAGATGAACTGATCGCGAAGAAGCTTCCGGGCACGATCCGCCTTTACGGCACACCCGCGGAAGAAGGCGGTGGCGGCAAGATCTACATCGCGCGCGCAGGCCTGATGAAAGACCTCGACGTGATGCTCTCGTGGCATCCGGCCGACCGCAACACCGCGAGCATCGCGACCACACTCGCCAACATCACCGCCAAGTTCCGCTATCGCGGGCTGGCCGCTCACGCGGCCGGCGCTCCCGACAAGGGCCGCTCGTCTCTCGACGCGGTAATGCTCACCGGCATGGGCATCGAGTTCCTGCGCGAACACGTGCCGCAGGAGACGCGGATGCACTACGTCATCACTCGCGGCGGTGAGGCTCCAAACGTGGTCCCTGCTTTCGCTGAGATGTACGCGTACGCGCGGCACTCGCACATGCCGACCCTCGACAACGTCTGGGAGCGGATGCTGAAGGTCGCGCAGGCGGGTGCGCTCGCCACCGATACCAAGCTCGAAGTTGAGCTTGTGAACGCGGTCTACAACACGCTTCCAAACGAGCCACTGGCCGCGCTCACGGAGAAGAACCTGCGGCGCGTGGGCGGTGTCGTCTACAGTGCCGAGGAGAAGGCATTCGCGACAGCCCTTGCGAAGTCTTTCGCTGCGACGGAGGACCCGCTTCCTCTCGGGAGCGAGGCCGAGGTTCAGCCGAGCCGGGGCGGCTCGTCGTCAGGCTCCACCGACGCGGGCGACGTGAGCTGGCAGATCCCCATGTCGCAGCTCTCCACCGCCACCTTCGTGCCCGGAACCCCCGGCCACAGCTGGCAGTCGGCCGCCTGCGCGGGTTCGTCCCTCGGCCGCAAGGGAATGATGGTGGCCGCGAAGACCATGGCCCTCACCGCGATGGATCTTTTCACCGATCCAGCACAGGTGAAGGCGGCTCGCGACCATTTCGAGAAGCGCCGCACCGGCTTCGAGTACCGCTCGCGCGTCCCCGAAGGCCAGAAGCCGCCCCTCACCTACCGCGACAATAAGTAACAGCACTACCAAGGGAGTTGGACCGCTCGTCATTGCGAGCCCGGCCATTACCAAGCCAGTTGGACCTGTCGTCATTGCGAAGAGCCAGTCCGTTTCGCATTACGACGAAGCAACCCCTGAGACCAAAAGAACTATGAGCAACATCGACCTCGAAGCCAAGATCCCCAACAACGTCTCGCTGGGCAGCGACAAGAAGCTGCAGCGCGCCCTCGAGGAGTGGCAGCCAAACTACATCGCGTGGTGGAAGGACATGGGGCCCGCGGGCTTTCAGGAGAAAGACGTGTGGCTCCGCACCGCGATCAGCGTCGACGCCGACGGCTGGGCGAACTTCGACTACGTCCAGATGCCCGACTACCGGTGGGGTATCTTCCTCGCCGATCCGATGCCGAACCGCACCATCGGCTTCGGCGACAACATCGGCGCGCCGATCTGGGACGTGGTTCCAGGCGAACACCGAAACACTTTGCGCCGCCTCATCGTCACGCAGGGCGACACTGAACCTGCGAGCGTCGAGCAGCAGCGTCTGCTCGGCCTCACCGCGCCCTCGCTCTACGACTTGCGCAATCTCTTCCAGGTGAACGTGGAAGAGGGTCGTCACCTGTGGGCAATGGTCTACCTCCTCCACAGTTACTTTGGCCGAGACGGCCGCGAGGAAGCGGAGGAGCTTCTCCAACGCCGCAGCGGCAACGCCGACAAGCCGAGGATCCTCGGCGCCTTCAACGCGCCCATCGACAACTGGCTCGACTTCTTCATGTTCACGATGTTCACCGACCGCGACGGCAAGTATCAGCTGCTCGCCCTCGCCGAATCGGGCTTCGATCCGCTGTCGCGCACCACGCGCTTCATGCTGACCGAGGAAGCGCACCACATGTTCGTGGGCGAGAGCGGCGTTGAGCGCGTGGTCGCCCGCACCGCCGAACTCATGAAGCTCGATCCAAACGGCGACGCGCGCGCCCAGGGCGGCATCCCGCTCGAGATGATCCAGAAGCACCTGAACCTCTGGTACACCTTGTCGCTCGATCTGTTTGGCTCGGAGGTCTCGAGCAACGCGGCGTCGTACTTCGCCGCGGGCCTCAAGGGCCGGGCCAAGGAGTCGAGCTACGAGGATCACAAAGCGCTCGACGGGACGTACCGGATGTCATTGATGAAGGACGGCGCTGTGGTCGAGGACGACGTGCCTCTGCGTAACGCGATGAACGAAGTCCTCCGCGACGAATATGCGGATGACTGCCAGCGCGGTGTCGATCGCTGGAACAAACGCCTCGCCGAAGCGGACATCGCGTTCCGCTTCGCGCTGCCGTCAAAGCGCTTCCACCGCCACATCGGCCTTTACGCCAACATGCCTTTCTCGCCCGATGGCCGCCTGCTCCCGCAGAGCGAGTACGACAAGTACAAGGACCAGTGGATCCCAAGCGAAGCCGACCGCGACTATGTCCGCTCGCTCATGCACGCCGTGACGGAGCCCGGCAAGATCGCAAACTGGCTGGGAAAGCCGAAGACGGGAATCAAGGGATTGCCGTTCGAGTACGAGTACGTGAAGTTGTAACGCCTCGCTCGCTGCGGCGGTCAGGGTTCGTCGGCGGTGGGGCCGTAAATCTGCGGCACCGTCGATCCCATCGCGCGGAGGTAGGTCGTGATCTGGCCGCGGTGGTGGATGATGTCGAACAGGAAGCCCCAGGCCTGGGCGTAGCCGGGCGACCGATTGACCTCGTAGGTCCCGAACATGAACGGGATCTGGGCGTCCCACTTCGCCTTGTCGAGGGCGGTCAAGCGATCGACGAACGTCGCGAGGTGCTTGTCGTAAGCCTCGACGGTCTCGCGCATCGTTGCGGGTGCGGGGACATTCACCCACTCCTTCAGGGCGCCAGGCGTTCGCGGATCCACCCTTCGCTGTCCCGCCGGTAGCGCAGTCGGTCATGCAGACGCGACTTCCGGCCCTGCCAGAACTCCCAGCTATCGGGAATCATCCGATAGCCGCCCCAATGCGGGGGACGCGGCGGGCCGCCGCCCACGAGGGTCGCAAGGAACTGCGCGCCGTACTTCGCCGCGTTCGTCACGAGCACAGTGCGCGATGGAATCACCTGACTCTGAGGCGACGCCCACGCGCCGATGCGTGAATCGAGGGGGCGCGTCTTGAAATATTCATCCGACTCCTCGGCGCTCACCTTTTCGACCGGGCCTTCGATGCGCACAACCCGTTCGAGTTCGACCCAGTGAAACTGCAGTGCGGCCAAGGGGCGCGCCGCGAGTTCCCGACCCTTGCGGCTCTCGTAGTTCGTGTACCAGACGATGCCGCGCTCGTCGAACCCCTTGATGAGAACCACGCGCGTCGAAGGGCGTTCGTCTTCGCCAACCGTGGCGAGGGTCATCGCGTTCGGCTCGGGCAGCTGACCGTCTATCGCCTGCTGAAACCAGACTCCGAACTGCTTCATCGGATCGGAGTCCGATGCGCTCTCGTCGAGTTCCGCCCGTTCGTAGCTCTTCCGCAAGTGGGCGATGTCGCTCATTCGCGAACTCTACGCGTCGCCACGAAACGCACGCTGACCCATCGCGAAGGCCTCTTCATTCAGAGGAATCATGGCGCCCTTCGACTTGAGGGCCTGGCGGATCGCGGCGAGGAAAGTAGCGCCCGGGAACATCGAAGTCACGGCCTGAAGCGCGCCAATCGCCACCACGTTCTTCACCACCGGCCGCCCCAGTTCGGCGGCGATGCGCGTGAGGGGCACGCCCACCACCTTGACCCCCGCGGGCATCGCGGGAACATCGACGATTACTGAACTGTCGTAGATGATCGTTCCGCCCTTCACAACGGTCGGGCCGAACCTGGCGAGACTCGGCGCATTGAACGCGACGAGGACGTGCGGCGCCGGCGAAGAAGGCGAAAGGACTTCCGTGCGGGCGATGTGGACGTCGGCGTACGACGTCCCCCCGCGAGACTCGGGGCCGTAACTCGGGATGTGGGTGGCGTCGAAGCCTTCGTTGATGCCGGCGCGAGCCACGAGGAGGGCCGCGGTCTGGGCTCCGTCACCACCAGCACCCGCGAATTTCAAAGCGATGTCGTCGGTTCCCCACTGAGCCGGGAAGGCCTCGCAGAAACGGGGTGGCTTGTCGGTGGAACCTTCGATCGACTGAACCAGGTACGCGGGGTCGAACATCAGGGCTTCGGCCCGCGGGTGTTCGGGCGGGTTCTCCACGTCTTTCTTCACGCCAAGCGGAAAGACCGCGGTCATCTTCTGCTTGACCCACTCCTCCGCTTCGGGCGGGGTCATCCCGAGATGCGTCGGGCACTCGGCCAAAACCTCGACGAAGGCGAAGCCGCGATTCTCCACCTGCAGGCGCAGAGCCTTCGTGATCGCCTTCTTCGCGCGGTTCCGCTGCTTGGCGTCGTAGAGGGCAACCCGCTCCACGTACACGGGGCCGTCGAGTCCGGCGATCAATTCGGCCATCCTGAGAGGCAAGCCGAAGAACTCCGTCCGTCCTTCGGGAGTGGTGCTCGTGCGCTGGCCCATCAGGGTCGTCGGCGCCAGCTGTCCGCCGGTCATCCCGTAGATCGCGTTGTTGATGAAGATCACGGTGATCGGTATGCCCATCTGCGCGGTGCTCACGATCTCGGCGAGGCCGATCGATGCGAGGTCGCCGTCACCCTGGTAGCTGATCACGATGGAATCCGGATTCGCGGTCTTGTGTCCGATCGCCACCGCGGGAGCGCGGCCGTGGGCGGCCTGGGTGTTACCGACATCGAAGTAGTAATAGAGGAAGACGCTGCAGCCGACCGGAGACACCGCGACGGTGCGATCCTGGACGCCGAGTTCCTCGATCGCCTCGGCGAGGTACTTGTGGGCAAGACCGTGACCGCAACCCGCACAGTAGTGGGTCGATTGGCCCTTGAGACCTTCGCCGTGGGCGTGCCGCTCGAAACGATCGTAGAAGACGTTCATGACGTCACCGCCTTGTCCGGACCCGCGACGCTCATGACCCGGTCGACGATCTCCTTCTGCTGAGGAAGAATCCCTCCGAACCGCCGAACGTGGTCGATGACGGGCGGTCGCTCCACGCCGGAGTAGCTGATCGCGAGGCGCAGCTCATCCTCGAGCTGGCCGTTTGAAGCTTCCACGACCACGATGCGTCGAACCCGCTCGAGCAGCGGAGCGAGGGCATCGATCGGGAACGGCCAAAGCGTGATCGGCCGGAAGAGGCCGGCTTTGATCCCGCGCGCACGCAGGTCTCGCACCGCGCCCTTGGCCATGCGGCCGGGCGTGTTGCAGGCCACGAGCAGGACGTCCGCGTCGTCGGTCTCGAAGAGATCCGCGCGTTGCTCGGCCGCCTTCATCGCCTCGTACTTCGCGTTCAAATGGACATTGTGGGCCTCGAGGTCCGAGTCGCTCAGGAAGATCGAACAGATCAGGTTCCCCCGGTGTGCGCGGTCTCCCCACACCGCCCACGAGGGCAGGCCCGGCTTCACCGCGGTTGCCGGCAGGCGGACCGTGCCCGTCACCTGGCCGAGATAGCCGTCGCCGAGGATCACCACGGGATTCCGGTAGCGGAATGTGATCTCGAAAGCGCGCATCGTGAGATCCAGCATCTCCTGGGGCGTCGAGGGCGCCAACACGACCGCATGGGTGTTCCCGTGACCCAAGCCCCGGCAGGCGAGCTTGATGTCGGCCTGCTCCGGGCCGATGTTCCCAAGGCCGGGGCCGCCACGCATGACATTGACGAAGACCGCGGGCAGCTCCGCGCCGATCATGTAGGAGATGCCCTCGAGCATGAGGCTGAAACCCGGCGATGAGGTGAACGTCATCGCGGGCAATCCGGCGCCGCCGCAGCCGTACATCATGTTCACCGCCGCGATCTCCGACACCGCCTGCACGAAAGTACCGTGGAGTTTCGGGAGGAGTTTCGCCATCAGCTCGGCTCCTTCCGTGGACGGCGTGATGGGATAGCCGTAGAAGTGCCGGCAGCCGGCGAGGAGGGCGCCGATCGCGGAAGCGTAGGTTCCCTTGACCACGAGAGGCTCGACCTGCGGCAGGATGAGCGCTTCGGCGGAAATCTCGGGCGCCGGTTCGGGCGGCGGGTTGCGAACCCCGAACAACGCCTTCGGATCCTCGAGGACGAATTCCTCGCCGGGCTCCGCACGCAGTCCGTAAGGCTCGGGGCAGGCCGCCAGACAAAGGCCGCAACCGTTGCACTGGTCCAGATCCAGAGAGATGGGAATGAGGCTGGTGGCCGGATTGATCTCCGATCCGACCGTGATGCAGTGCTTGTTGCAGGCGTCGATGCATCTGCCGCAACCCTTGCAGAACTGAGGCAGAAGGTGCGGTTTCGGGCGCTCACGTACGGTGCTCATGGGTATTGCCTCCCCATGAGCGAGTGTAACGAGCGGCCCGACGCGGTCACAGGGAAATCCCGTAGTCCATTTGACTCATGGAAAGGCGCGCGCTTCCTGCTTATGTTGGCTCTTGTGAAAGACTCGAAGGCGAAGGGTTTGGTTGCCATCGAGCTTCTATCCGCCTGTTGCCCGGAAGCGCAGGCCGA
>JAYUUU010000425.1:0-3271 GCA_043754395.1 Vicinamibacteria bacterium | reverse complement strand
GCGGAAACGAGAACAGCGATTCCGGGGCCGGCCTCGACCGCGGCGGCGGGGGCGGCGACGACAACCGGCGGCGGCGGCGCCACTGGATTCGCGGCGATCACTTCTTCAATGGCGGTCGAGATCGAACCTTCGTCGATCTTTTCGTCGTAACGGGCGACGTTCTCCTGAAGTTCGTCGAGGGCGCCCACCAGGTTCGCCTGGTGTTCCACGATGCGCTTCTGGATCTCCACCACCCAGTTCGCCATCTGCTGGCTCACCAGGGCGAGGGTTCTGGCTTTGAGTTCGTCTTCGAGTGCCATGACGTCCTTATCTTGAAGTTTGGTGACCTAGGATCCCCTTGGAAGAGAAGTCCTTACCGCGTAGAGATTATCTTGAGCCGACGCTCAATGTGTCAATGCCTCAAAAAAATCCACAAGCGCCTTCGGCCTGGGATCAGGCGGTTTCGATGGCCAGGGCGACTCCGTTGCCGCCGCCCAGGCACAACGTGGCGATGCCCCGTTTCAGCCCCCGGGCCTTCAAGGCATAGATGAGGGTGGTGAGAATCCGCCCGCCGGACGACCCGATAGCGTGACCGAGGGCCACGGCACCCCCGTTGACGTTCACCTTGCTGAGGTCGAGACCCAGTTCCTTCGCGACCCCGAGGGCTTGAACCGCGAAAGCCTCGTTCAGCTCCCACAGGTCCACGTCTTCGAGCTTCCAACCGGTCTTTTTGAGGAGCTTGTGAACCGCCCCCACCGGCGCCATCATCACCAGCGAGGGCTCCACACCCGCGGTGGCCTGGCCGATAATCCGGGCGAGCGGCTTGAGGCCGCGGCTTTTCGCCAAATCCTCGGCCATCACGACGAGAGCGGATGCGCCGTCGTTCACGCCGGGCGCGTTTCCAGCGGTGACCGTGCCGCCTTCCTTGAAGGCAGGCTTGAGTTTGCCGAGAGTCTCCATCGACGTATCGGCGCGTGGCGACTCATCGTGCTCGACGGTGAGCGGCGGCCCCTTCTTCTGGGGGATCTCGACCTTGAGGATCTCGTCTCTAAAAGCACCCGCCGCGATCGCCGCGAGGGCCCTCTTGTGGCTCTGAACCGCGAACTCGTCCTGCTGGACGCGGGTTACGTTGTATTTCTCAGCCACGATCTCGCCGGTGCAGCCCATGTGGAAGTCGGAGTAGGCGTCCCACAGGCCGTCGTGGATCATGCTGTCGACCAGGGTGCCGTTGCCCATGCGCAGGCCTTCGCGAGCGCCCTTCAGAAGGTGAGGGCAGTTCGACATCGACTCCATGCCGCCCGCGACCACGATATCCACGTCGCCGGTCGCGATGCCCTGGGCGGCGAGCATCACCGCCTTGAGGCCGGAACCGCAGACCTTGTTGATCGTAAGCGCGCCGACCTTTGGCGGAAGGCCCGCGTGGATCGCCGCTTGTCGCGCGGGGGCCTGGCCGAGGCCAGCGGACACGACGTTTCCCATGATGACTTCGTCGACATCGCCCGGGTCGATCCCAGCGCGGCGAACGGCTTCTTTGACGACCATGGCCCCAAGCTGGGGGGCCGTGAAGGACTTGAGGCCCCCAAGGAACTTGCCGGTGGGGGTACGAACCGCGGAAACAATGACAGATGAGCGCATGGCGGGAGTTTAACGAAGCCCGCTGTAGGGGCAGCGCGTAGCCTCCCCTCGGGGGACGCAGCGCGTGCCCCGAAACCTCGGATCCGCACCTACCTTCTGATCGCCTCCGCCTGCTCCTGGGTCAGGAGGCTGCGGTTGCAGCTCTCCGATCCGTTGCGGCAGGCTTCGTAGTTCCTTGCGATGCGTGCCGTACGGACCGTTTCGATCTGGTCCGCGCTCAGGAGCGGAGTGTTGCAGCCGGAGTAGCCATTCCAGCACGCGGCGAAGTTCTGCGCGCGGCGCTCGGTTTCCACCGCTTCGAGCTGATCGGCGGAGAGCAGGGCGGCGCGGCACGACGAGAAACCGCTGCGGCACGCCGCGTAGTTGCGCGCGAGCGAGGCGGTGCGGACCGATTCCGCCTGGTCGGCCGTAAGCAGCGACTCGTCACAGCGCGAGGCGCCGTTCCAGCACGAGGCGAAGTTGCGGGCGCGCTGTTCGTTCTCGACCGCATCCAGTTGATCGCGAGTGAGGATGCTCCGGTTGCAGGTCACGAAACCACTGCGGCAGTTGGCGTAGTTGCGCGCGGCGCGTTCGGTTTGGACCGCTTCCGCCTGGTCCGCGTTGAGCTTCGTGCGGTCGCACGAAGAAAGTCCATCGCGGCAGTCGGCGTAGTTTTGGGCGCGCTCTTCGTTCTCGACGGCGGCCGCCTGGTCCGCGGTGAGGATGGACCCATCGCATCGGGCCGACCCCGCCCGACAAGCCGCGTAGTTGCGCGCGAGTCGTGCGGTTTCGACCGTCTCCTTCTGATCCACGGTCAAGCGATCCGGGAGACAGCTCGAATAACCGTTCCAGCAGGCGGAGAAATTCCGCGCGCGCCGCTCATTCTCGACGGCTTCGAGCTGATCGGCGTCGAGCAGTCTCCGGTCACAGGAGGCGTATCCGTAGCGGCAGTCACGGAAATTGCGCGCAAGACGGGCGGTATGGACCGCCTCGGCCTGGTCGCCGTCGAGAAGATCGGGCTTGCAGGTCGTGTAGCCATTCCGGCACGCCGAATAATTTCGCGCCCGGGCCGCCTGTTCGACGACTTCGAGCTGCTCCTTCGTGAGGTCAAAGGGCTTGCAGGAGGCATAGCCGACACGGCAGGCGAAGAAGTTTCGCTCGCCCTGATCCTGGCCGAGAGCGGCCGCGACGGCAGCGCCGCCCAACGTGAAGATGAGCGCTATCGCATGACTCGATTTCAGCATGCGAAAAACGTACGCCTCAGGGCTACGAAGAGTCAAGGGCATCCCTCACGAGACCTCAGCCGAGAAACGCCTCCCGCGCCAGGATCTTCGTTTCCACGAGGTCCGCGGTGCTCAGGCCAAGACTCTGCGCGATCTTGCGCACGAAGTACTCCTCGTGTCCGGCGAGATCCGCGTCCGCGAAGGCCAGCCGCCAGAGGCTCGTGACCACGCTCTTGATCTGAAGGGGAGAGCAGTGTTCGCGAAGAGCCTTTACGAGCTGAGGCAGGGGAGTTTTCACATGCTTCTCGGCGAGGCGGATGAGGGTCACGGCATCCGGTCCATCCATGCGCAGCGACGTTGCGACTGCGGTGATCAGGGCCTGATGTTCGTCATGCTTCGACTCCCGGTCGGCCGCGATCATCTGGAGGAACAGGATGGCGGTGGCGAGTTGGAGA
>JAYUUU010000424.1:0-2503 GCA_043754395.1 Vicinamibacteria bacterium | reverse complement strand
CGTTCGCATGGGGGAAGGGCAAATCATAGGCCGCAACCGAGAGGCCACCTTCCGGCATAGGCTCTCGTCATGAAAATCACCCGCATCCTGGCCTACCGCGTCGAACTTCCCCTCCATGAGGGCCGGTATTCCTGGTCGGGCGGCAAGTCGGTGGATGTGTTCGACAGCACCGTGGTGCGGGTGGAGACGGACGAGGGCCTCGTCGGGCACGGCGAGGTCTGTCCGCTTGGGCCGACCTACCTTCCCTCCTACGCGGAGGGCGTGCGCGCCGGGGTCGCGAAGATCGCGCCAAGCCTCATCGGTCTCGATCCGCGCGACACAACCGCCTTATACCGAGCGATGGACAAAGCACTCAAGGGTCACCCGTACGCGAAATCTGGGATCGATGTCGCGGCGTGGGACATCCTGGGCCAGGCGTGCGGCCAGCCCCTGGTGACGCTCCTCGGCGGACGGTTCGGCGATGACTTTCATCTCTATCGCGCGATCTCCCAGGAATCGCCCGAGGCCATGGCAGAGAAAGTCGGCCAGTACCGGGCGGAGGGATATCACCGATTCCAGTTGAAAGTCGGGTCTGACGTCGAAACCGATATCGCTCGCATTCGCACCGTCTCAAAGCGGTTGCAGTCGGGAGACATCCTCATCGCGGACGCGAACACCGGCTGGCTGATGCACGAGGCCTTGCGGGTGGTGCGCGGAGTGTCGGATATCGATGTCTACATCGAGCAACCGTGCCTTACCTACGAAGAATGTCTCTCGGTGCGTCAAAAGACGTCGCATCCGTTCATCCTCGACGAAAACGTCGATGGCATCGGGATGCTGGTTCGGACCGCGAACGACCATGCGGCGGATGTCATCAACCTCAAGATCTCGAAGGTGGGTGGAATCACCCCGGCGCGTCAGATCCGCGACCTCGCGGTATCTCTGGGCATCGCCCTGACTATTGAAGACACCTGGGGTGGCGACATCGTCACCGCGGCGATCGCCCATCTCGCCCACTCGACCCCGCCGGAGTTCCTCTTCACCGCGACCGACTTCAATTCCTATGTGACGAAGCCGATCGCCTTCGGTGCGCCGCGCCGGCGGAACGGCCGTATGGCCGCGTCCACTGAACCGGGCCTTGGGGTGAAGCCGTTGAGCGAAGCACTGGGTGCTGCCGTTATTGACGTGGCGTGATCGCGGGGCGAACCGGGCGCGCGCCTGCAGGCGCCACGGGCACGCGTGGCGGGTCGACGCGGGCGATTGTAGGGGCAGCGCGTAGCCTCCCCTCGGGGGACGCTGCGCGTGCCCTTGGCCCCCTACCTTCGTGAAATCAGCCAGGCGCCCGCAAGGCAGACCGCGCAACCGGCCACCGACACCAGCGACACGGACTCACCGCGGATAACCACGCCCAGCCCGAGGGCCACGACGGGAATCAGGAAAGTCGTGCCCGATGCCGTTGAAGCGCCAAAGACGCCTGCGGCCTTCGCCATCATCACCTGCGCGAGCGCGGTGCCGAACGCACCCAGGGCCAGCATGGAGAGAGCGGCCCGGAGCGTCCAGTGCGCGGTGAGCAGATCCGGCAATCCGAGCGGGGCGGTGAGAACGAGGGCCACGCCGAGCGCGCGCCAGATCACGGGCAAGGCCCCGTACGACTGCTGCAGGGGGCGCGCGAGATTCAACGCGATTCCGTATGAAGCGAGGGCCGCGAGCACGAGCAGGATGCCGGTGACGCTGCTCCGGCCGTCGTCAAGCCCCGGCAGGGCTATGAGGACAGCACCCGCCATCCCCACGATCAAGCCGAGCAGAACCTTACGCGAAGGCCACTCGCGCGCGAGGAACGAGGCGACGATGACGACAAAAATCGGGTTGGCGCCGTTGAGCATTCCCGTAAGTGCTGAGCTGATCCGCTGTTCCGCGAAGGGGAACATGCTCAGCGGAAAGGCCATCCACAAAAGCCCAACCCATGCGATCGGCTTCCATGATTCGCGGGGGACAACGCGACGCGCTGCGGGAACGAGAGACAAGGTGAGGAAGCCGATCAGAATGCGGAGAAAGGTGATCCCGTTCGGTGCGAGCGCTTCGAGGCCGTCCGCGATAAAGAGAAAGGAGGTTCCCCAGATCAGGCCGGGGCCTGCGAGAAGAAGCCAGTCGGCAGGCGACGAAGGGGAACGGATCGGGGACATGAACCGCGGAGGTTACGTGCGCTCGGCCTTGGGACGCCAACCGGCAGACTCGCGGGGGCTGCCTTCCTTGACGAGGCTTGGGAACCTCGCGTACCGTCCGCAGTGGTCGCCATCATGTCTTCCCAAGCACATTATTCAGAGATCGAAAGCGAACTGCTGAGCGCGATCCGCCAGTTTTTCGAAACGCGTGAACCTGGGTCCAAGCCCGTGCCCGATGAAGGCGATGCGGTTTCTGGCCGGCGTCTCCAACTCGCCACCGCCATCCTGTTCCTCCAGATGATCGCGGCCGACCGGGAGTCGAAGCATGACGAACATCAGGCCCTGATCACCGCAGTCGCAAC
>JAYUUU010000423.1:0-4933 GCA_043754395.1 Vicinamibacteria bacterium | reverse complement strand
GCCGCTTTCGCAAACGCCCCCCGGTCTTCGAAGAAGAGGAAGATCGGGGAGAAGTTCGCGCGGGTTGCCTTCAAGACCGAGAAACGATCTTCCTTTGCCGGTCCTCGGGTCTTCTCGTGGGGGCGAATCACGGGCGAACCCTCAGGCTCGACCTTGAAACGGGCCAGGATGCCGGTGCGAACGAAGTCGCGGCTCTCCCAGGAGAAGCGTTGCTCGAGGAGATAGATCGCCGCCTCCTTGTCCTGGACGAGCGTCCCGTCCGCACGCCACCTCGCGAAGATCTCCTCGATCCGCCGATATCCCTGGTCGCCGTCCGAAGGGTTCTTGAGGATGACCGAAACGATGTTCGCCTCGCTTCTGCCGAGGAGGGTCTTCTGATACTCCTCCGAAATGACGTCGTAGGGAGGCGCCAGCAGTTTCTCGAGCGGGCCGAGGGAAGCGGCGTGGCGAAGGGCGCGGAAGGGGCGGATCTCGGTCATGGAGCCGCGGAGTTTACTTAGGTCCCGCCAGGGATGCCTGGAGTTAGGTCTCGATGTAGGTGATCTTGGTGCTGCCGAGCTGGATCGTGTCGTTCGGCTTCAGCACCGCGCGGTCGATACGCGCTGAGTTGAGCAGGGTGCCGTTCCGGCTTTTGAGGTCGAGAAGGACCAGTCGGTCGCCCTCGAGTTCGACGCGGCAGTGGAAGCTCGAGATGCGGGGGTCCTTCAGAACCATGTCGTTCCGTGGGTGGCGGCCGATCGCGAACGTGGCCGCCTTCAGCACGACCTCTTCGGTCTTGTCTTCGAGGGCGATGCGCAGCATTCGGGTGACCGGCGGTGCGCCGAGGTCCGGGATGGCGCGAAGTTTCGCGGTTGAATCGCCGGTTTTCACGGGAGGCTCGGGAACTTGAGGCGTGACCTCGGCGGCCCTGACCTTGGGCTCACCGGACTGAGCGGAATACTTGTTGGTCGTCGCGCCGACATCCGGGGGCGCCGGCGCAGGAGCGGGAGGCGGCGCTTGCCGAGGGCCGGATCCGACGCCGCCCTTGTCGGGTCCGCTCTTCGAAAGACGCTGGGGTGGAAGAAGGTCGGTGAGATGCAGCGCGCACAGAACGTGCATCGCCCCAAGGGCCGTGAACTCATCCAGACCCGAACGTTTGACCAGGTCCTCGATGGTGCGCTCGCCGTTCACGAGGGTGAGGATGACTCTCTCGGCGTCGTTTAGAGCCGATGAACTGCGCGTGGCCGAGCGCGCCCGGAGGATTCCTTTCCGGGACACGAATTCCTTCTGCAGCGTCTCTTTCTGGCATTGGCCGCGCAAGGCCTCGACGAGCAGGGAGGGGAAGTCCGGGCTGATCTGGAAGGCCCATGGCGGCGGGCTGACCCCGTCGTAGACCGTGAAAGTGCCCGCGGTCCACGTGGCGACGTCGCGCAGAGATTCGAGGGCAAGGGCCTTGAGGTCCCTCTCCATCGTTGCTTCGGTAGCCATGAGTTCAGAGATGAGTGCTTGCGGGATCCGGTTCATCCCCGCCTTCTGCCGCCCAAGAGCCAGCTCGATGTCACGCAGTTTGATGACGCCGCCGCCCGCGAGCCGGGCCTCGATCTGAAGTTGGACCTTGGTCGACAGGCACCACACCGGCTGACCGTCCGCGAAGAAGACGCGCGTTTCCTGATCGGGGCGCTCGAACGCCACCACGGAGGTGCGCTGCGTCTGGCCCAGGAAGAGGAAGATGTCGGCGGCGCCGACGTTCTCTATGAGGCCTTCAATGGCAAACCGCATGGCTATCGCAGTCGATGCTAACCCGAGATGCCGATCGTTTCGGGGGTCGCTTCGTCGCCCTCCCTAAATGAGCTCCTCGCGATGACGGTCGCCCAGGGCGACCGTCAGCAACATCGGCTTACCGTGGAATATCTTCTTTGAACGGAATCGACGTAAAACTCCTCGGCCGAGAGCGGCTTCAATCCATCCCGCTTCGCGACTTCGAGGTATCGTTCATACGCCTGATCGCCCATGACCGCGCGGACATAGTTCCAGACGCGCGCGAGAACGGAAGTGAACCTTTGCGCAGCCGTTCTCATACGCGTCCCTCCGCAGGCCATTGTGTCGCCACGTATGGCGACTCATTGAGCTTCGCTTTCCTCGTGCCCCGGAGCAGGCCGATCCAGAGAGTGAGAGCCTCGAAGATCAGGAACAGGGTCAGGGCCACGAGGAGGCTGGTGACGCCGACGTTGAGGTAGTTGTTGAAGATGAGGGTCTGAGTGCGGCCCAGCGCTGCGGGTGCGACGGCGCCCGCGGCGATCTGCGCCTCGAGCCCATGCGCATTCGCGAGAAACCCAAGCCGTGGACTCTCGTCGAAGATCTTCTGGTAGCTCGCGGTCATGGTGACCGTGATCAGCCAGAGCATGGGCACGAGGGTCACCCATATGTATTTCTTCTTACCCATCTTCAGCAGGATCGTGGTAGCGACGACCAGCGCGCATGATGCGAGGAGCTGGTTGGCGATTCCAAAGAGCGGCCAGAGCGAGTTGATGCCGCCGAGCGGATCGATGACGCCCTGCCACAGGAAGTAACCCCACGCGCCACAGGTGAGGAAGCTCGCGAAGAGGATGCTTCCGTAGGACCCGGTGGCTCCGAGGGGTTTGTAAACGTGGCCCAAGAGCTCCTGCACCATGAAGCGCCCGACGCGCGTGCCCGCGTCGAGCACCGTCAATATGAACAGCGCCTCGAACATGATCGCGAAGTGGTACCAGATGCTCAAAAGCCCTTCGCCGCCGATGGTGTTCGCGAAGATCTGGGCCATGCCCACCGCGAGAGACGGCGCGCCGCCGGTGCGGTTCAGAAGCGTCGTCTCGCCCACCGACTTCGCGAGGTTGTCCATCGTGGCGGCTTCAAGCGGATAGCCCCAGGACGAGATCTTCGCCGCGGCTTCGACCGACGTGGATCCGATGATGCCGGCGGGGGAGTTGATCGCGAAGTAGACGCCGGGTTGAAGAGCGCAGGCCGCCACCATCGCCATGACGCCGACGAACGACTCCATCAGCATCGAGCCGTAGCCGATCATGCGCGCGTGCGACTCGCGCTGGATCATCTTGGGCGAGGTACCCGAGGCGATGAGGGCGTGGAAACCGGAGATGGCCCCGCAGGCGATGGTGATGAAACAGAACGGGAAGATCTTCCCCGCGAACACGGGCCCGCTGCCGTCGATGAAGCTCGTGAGCGGAGGCATGTGAATCTCGGGGCGCACGATCAGGATGCCGATCGCCATCGCGAAGATCGCGCCAACCTTCACGAAGGCGGAGAGGTAATCACGCGGGGCCAGCAGCAGCCACACCGGCAGGGCCGAGGCCGCGAAGCCGTAGATGATCACGCAGGCGGCGAGGGTCGCGGGGGCGAGGGTGAAGAAGGGTCCCCACGTGGGGGAGTGCGCGACCCACTGTCCGGAGATGACGGAGAAGCCCGTGAGGACGAGGCCGATCGCGGTCGCTTCCATCACCTTGCCGGGGCGGAGATAGCGCAGATACACGCCCATGAACATCGCCACCGGAACCGTCATCGCGAGGGTGTAGGTGCCCCAGGGCGATTCGGCCAGGGCCTTCACGACCACGAGGGCCACGACGGAAAGCAAAATGATCATGATGATGAGGACAGCAACGAGCGCGATGAAACCGCCGCGCTTGCCCACCTCTTCCTTCGCCATCTGCCCGAGCGTCTTCCCGCCGCGGCGCATCGAACAGAAGAGGATCACGAAGTCCTGAACGCAGCCGGCAAGACAACCCCCGACGATGATCCACAGCGTTCCCGGCAGATAACCGAACTGCGCGGCGAGGGTTGGCCCGACAAGCGGACCCGGTCCCGCGATGGCGGCGAAATGATGGCCGAGCAGAACCCATTTGTTGGTGGGGACGTAGTCACGGCCGTCTTCCTTGAGTTCGGCAGGCGTTGCTCGCGTGTCGTCGAGCGCCATGATCTTCGCGGCGATGAAGGCCGAGTAGAAGCGGTAGGCCAGCATGTAGGAGCAGGCCGCCGCCACTACGAACCACGTGCCGGTGATGGGTTCGCCTCGGGAGAAGGCAATGCCGGAGAGGGCGCCCGCCCCGAGAAGGGCCACCAGGATCCAGCCAATCGCGCGAACAGTGGTGTTCATAGCTTGTTGAGGTCTCTCTTTTTCATGGATCACGAGAACCGATTCTCAAAAGAACCGAAGCGAGCCGCCCGAGGCAAGCTGCGCGCCGTAGCGCAGAGCGATTTCGGCAAGGATAGAGCAAATGCATCAGCCAAAGGCTTCAAATCTGCGTGCTATTCTCCGCGCGGTTTTTGAAGAACGCGGAGTCGAGTTGAGCGGATACCTTCCAGTCGTCATTTTCCTCGCCCTCATCCTCGCCTTTGCCATTGGTTCTTTAGTTGCGGCCTGGGCGATCCGGCCGAACCGCGGCGCCGCCAAGGGTGAGAACTACGAGTGCGGCGCCCAGCCGATCGGCGAAGCCTGGGTTCAGTTCCCCGTGGGCTTTTACATCGTGGCCCTGCTCTTCCTGGTATTCGACACGCTCGCGGTGTTCCTGTTTCCCTGGGCCATAACTCTTCGCGAACTCGGTGTCAGCGGCCTCATGGCCATGCTGGGCTTTATTGCGATTCTCGGCCTCGGCTGGGTGTACGCGTATCGGGAGGGCCTGCTCGAGTGGAAATAAAGCCGCCGAAATGCACCATCCCTCCCGCCAACTGGGAGGAGATGAAAGACCTCCAGGAGTGGAAGCAACTCCATAAGACGCGGCCCGCGACGGGCGACAAGTTCTCGCCTCTTTTCGAATCGGTCACCGAAGGCATCCATTCGTTCCCCGGCGGTTTTGTGGTCACCACAGTCGCCGACAACTTCCTCAACTGGGCCCGCAAGTCGGCGGTGTGGCCGGTGAGCTTTGGCCTCGCGTGCTGCGCCATAGAGATGATGGCGACGTTCGCG
>JAYUUU010000422.1:0-4616 GCA_043754395.1 Vicinamibacteria bacterium | reverse complement strand
GTTCAAGCTCAGCCCCGAGGAGTTCACGGTGTTTTCGAAGGGTCTTGAAGCCTCGAGCCTCGGCAAGAAGCCGGACGTCGAGCTCGCCACCTATCAGCCCCGCATCGAGCCCTTCCTCCAGGCGAAAGTCGCCCAGGCCCGCGTCGCGAACGTGGGGGTGGCCCAGGCCCGCAAAACCGCCGACGCCGCTTTCCTCACCAAAGCCGCGGCTGAACCGGGCGCGGTGAAGCTCGAGTCCGGCGCGATCGTCCAGACCCTCACTCCCGGGACGGGCGCCATGCCCAAGGCCACGAGCACCGTGAAGGTGCACTACGAGGGCACGCTCACCGACGGAACCGTGTTCGACAGCTCGATCAAGCGCGGCGAACCGGTGGAGTTCCCGCTCAACGGCGTCATCCCCTGCTGGACCCAGGGTGTGGCGAAGATGAAAGTCGGCGAGAAGGCGCGCCTCACTTGCCCATCGGATGCCGCTTACGGCGATCAGGGGCAGGGGCCGATTCCTCCGGGCGCCACGCTCATCTTCAACGTGGAACTGATCAGCATCAAGTAGTCCCTTCGCAAAGCCCGTTCTGAGATAGAGGTCAACCCCCGTGAAGATCCACGAATACCAGGGCAAAGCGGTCCTCAGGAAGTTCGGAGTGAAGGTGCCGGACGGCGAACCGGCCTTCACTCCCGAAGAGGCGGTGGCGATCGGCAACCGGCTCGGTTACCCGTGCGTGGTGAAGTCGCAGATCCACGCGGGCGGCCGCGGCAAGGGCGGGGGAGTCAAGCTCGCGAAAACCCGCGACGAGGTCAAGGACATCGCCGAGAAGATGCTCGGCATGACCCTCGTGACCCACCAGACCGGCCCCGAAGGCCGCCTCGTGAAGCGCGTTCTCATCGAGCAGGGCATGAAGCTTGAAGGCTCGCGCGAGATGTATCTCGCCATCGTGATGGACCGCGATTCGCAGCGCCCGGTGGTCATGGCCTCCTCGGAAGGCGGGGTCGACATCGAAGAGACCGCCGCGAACAATCCCAAGGCGATCCTGAAGCAGTATGTGGATCCATCGGTCGGCTTCCAGGCTTTCCAGGCGCGGCAGATCGCGTTCGGTCTTGGACTGCCGAACGCTGTGGTGGGTCAGGCGGTTCAGTTCATCCGCGCTCTCTACGAGGCCTTCGAGAAGACCGACTCGTCGCTGCTCGAGATCAACCCCTGGCTTCTCACCGCTGACGGGGTCCTTTACGCGCTCGACGCGAAGATCAATTTCGACGACAACGCGCTCGATCGCCATCCCGACCTGCGCGGCTACCGCGACCTCGACGAAGAAGAGCCTCTCGAAGTGGAAGCGAGCAAACACTCGCTCAACTACATCAAGCTGCCCGGCGGCAACGTCGGCTGCATGGTGAACGGCGCCGGCCTCGCGATGGCGACCATGGACATCATCAAGCTCGCAGGCGGGGCCCCCGCGAACTTCCTCGATGTGGGCGGCGGCGCCAACGCCGACCAGATCAAGAACGCTTTCCGCATTCTCATGGCCGACAAGGACGTGAAGGCGGTGTTCATCAACATCTTCGGAGGGATCCTCCGTTGTGACGTTCTCGCCGAAGGCGTCATCGCCGCGGTGCGCGACCTTGGAGTGAAGGTTCCGATCGTGGTGCGGATGAAGGGCAACAACGAGGCGGTCGGCAAGGAGATGCTCCTGAACTCGGGCTTCGCCTTCCAGACCGCCGACAACATGATGGTCGCGGCGAAAAAGGTGGTGAGTGCCGTTTCCGGCGCCCCCGCGAAGCCCGCGCCAAAGGCCAAAACTGTCTCGAAAGCCCCCGCGAAGGCGAAAGGAGGCCGCAAGTGAGCGTTCTCGTCAACCGGAACACGCGGGTCGTCGTCCAGGGCATGGGCAAACACGGGACGTTCCACGCGATCGCCTGCCGCGAGTACGGCACCAACATCGTGGGCGGCATCACCCCGGGCAAGGGCGGCACTACGCTTGAAGGCTTTCCGATGTTCAATAGCGTGCACGAGGCGGTCCGAAAGACCGGCGCCAACTGCTCGGTGATCTTCGTTCCGCCTCCAGGGGCCGCGGACGCGATCATGGAAGCGGCCGACGCCGATCTCGACCTCGCGGTCTGCATCACCGAGGGCGTGCCTGTGCTCGACATGATGCGCGCCTCCACGTTCCTCAAAGGCAAGCGCACCAGACTCATCGGGCCCAACTGCCCCGGCATCATTTCGCCGGGCGAGAAGTGCAAGATCGGCATCATGCCCGGCCACATCCACATGGCGGGTTCGGTGGGTGTGGTGAGCCGCAGCGGCACGCTCACGTATGAAGCGGTGGGTCAGCTCACCGCCTTGGGCATCGGCCAGTCGACCTGCATAGGCATCGGCGGCGACCCCATCATCGGGACCACCCACAAGATGGCGCTCGAACTCTTCAACCAGGACCGCGCGACCAAGGCGATCATCATGATCGGTGAAATCGGCGGCTCGGCGGAAGAAGACGCGGCGGCGTACGTGAAGGCCCACGTGAAAAAGCCGGTCATCGGCTTCATCGCGGGCCAGACCGCACCCGAAGGCCGGCGTATGGGCCACGCGGGCGCCATCATCTCGGGAGGCAAGGGAACCGCCGAAGAGAAGATGAAGGCCATGCGCGCGGCCGGCATCCACGTTGTGAAATCACCCGCGGACATGGGCCGGATGGTCGCGAAGATTCTGGGAAAGAAATAAGCGGTCGCGAAAAAACGCGGCTCGCCACAAGACGGTTATTGAAAGGCAGGACATGGAGAAGACGTTTTCGATCATCAAGCCCGACGCGGTGAAGGCGGGAAACGCCGGCGCGATCCTCTCTCGCATCGAGAAGGCGGGTTTCCGCATCGTCGGCCTGCGCATGCGCAGCCTCACCGAGAAGGAATCCCAGGGCTTCTACCACGTGCACAAAGCGCGTCCATTTTTTGGTGAACTCGTGGCCTTCATGTCCTCGGGTCCCTGCGTCACGATGGTCCTCGAGCGCGACAACGCGATCCTCGGCTTGCGCGACTTGATGGGCGCCACCAATCCCGCGAACGCCGCGGCCGGCACGATTCGCAAGGACTTCGCGGCGTCCATCGAAGCGAATGCGATCCATGGCTCGGATGCGCCGGAAACCGCCGCCTTCGAGATCTCGTATTTCTTTCCTGGGATAGAGCTTTAAAAGACCAACATGTCCGTCAAGTCCGACAAGTGGATCCGCCGCATGGCGCTCGAGCACAAGATGATCGAGCCCTTCTGCGAGAAGCAGGTGGCGGACGGCCTGATCTCGTATGGTCTCTCGTCGTACGGCTACGACATTCGCATCGCCGACGAGTTCAAGATCTTCACGAACATCCACTCGGCGACCGTCGACCCCAAAAACTTCGACACGCGGTCCTTCATCGACGTGAAGGCGGACGTCTGCATCATTCCGCCGAATTCATTCGCTCTCGCGCGGACCATCGAGTACTTCAGAATTCCACGCGACGTCATCACGGTCTGCGTCGGCAAGTCGACCTATGCGCGCTGCGGCATCATCGTGAACGTGACGCCCTTCGAGCCCGAGTGGGAAGGCATCGTCACTCTCGAAGTGTCGAACACGACGCCCCTTCCCGCGAAGATCTACGCGGGTGAAGGCATCGCCCAGGTTCTCTTCTTCGGGGGCGATGAGCCCTGCGAGACAAGCTACGCCGACCGCAAGGGCAAATACCAGGCTCAGGACGGGCTCACTCTTCCTCGAATGAAGTAGTCGGTCGGCCCGCGTTTCGGGCATGATGGCGGCATGGTTCACGAGACTGTCGTCATGGAAGGACATCTGATCGATTCGGACGTCCTTCGTCGCGCGTTCAACGCGATCGTCGAAGAGGGTGGCGCCTTCGAGATCCTCGAATTCAAGGTCGGAAGGACCAACGACGAGCCGACCCGCGCGGTGCTCGATGTCAAGGCGAACGACGCCGCAGGCCTCGACCGGGTTCTCCAGCACCTCGCCTACTTCGGCGCCGCGACCCAGACCGGCGATGCTCGATGGGCGCCCGCGGATCAGGATGGCATCCTTCCCGACGACTTCTACGCCACGACGAACTTCGACACCCTGGTGCGCATCGAAGGGCGATGGGTGAAGGTCTCGGCCCAGAAGATGGACTGCGCCCTCGTGCGACGCGAGGGGCCTCCCACTTGCGTCAAACAGCGCCTCGTCTTGAAGGGCGAGCTTGTCGCTCTTCGCGGCCTCGGCATCCGCGTGAAGCCTCCCGAGCGCAGCCGCGACTATTCGATGTTCGGCTTCATGTCGAACGACATCTCGGCCGAGATCAACAAGGGCATCGCGATTTCCGCGGCCGCGCGCGAGATGAAGAAGGCGCGTCAAAACGGCGAGAAGATCGTCGTGGTGCCTGGGCCCGCAGTGGTGCACTCCGGCGGCGACAGCGCCCTCGCCCGGCTGGTCCGGGACGGCTGGATCGACGTGATCCTCTCCGGCAACGCCTTCGCGACCCACGACCTCGAGAAGGCGATCGTGGGCACGAGCCTGGGAGTCTGTCAGATGAGCGGACGGGCCGTTGAGGGCGGGAGCCGCAACCATCTCTTCGCAATCAATGCGGTGAATCGCGCGGGCGGGATCGCCGCGGCGATCGAG
>JAYUUU010000421.1:0-4371 GCA_043754395.1 Vicinamibacteria bacterium | reverse complement strand
GGCGAAAGCCGGGATCCACTAACCGCTATTCGCTGGCGAATCGCGAGATTGTTCGGAACGCCGGTTGGGCGACCGAGGTTTTTCAGCACCCTGCTAGGCGGGCCCTCTTAAGAACAAGGCCCCTGGCGCACCACACTGACGTGGGCGCCGCGCGCGGCGCAGGCATTCGAGTAGGTGACGCCGTCCGAACCGCAGACCGGCGCGAATTCGAGGGTGCACGCGAGAAGTTCGCATTTTCCCGTGGCGCAGACCGAGCCGCGCGCGCACATGGCGTCGCGGGTGCAATCAGGTTCGCGGCTTCCACATGCGGAGCCGAAGGCGAGAACCAGCAGGGCGAGTTTCTTCATGTCGCCCCTGATCGTAATGGAGCCCCCCGATCGGTCTTGAAGCCGCTCGGGATTCGTTTGACAGGGCGCCTCGGAGTAGGAGCAAGATCCGTTTGAAGGCGATCAAGTCCGCGCCTCACTCTCGAAGTTCCTCCCCCCGCGAGGATGCAACGAGGGCAAAGGGGTCACCAAACCTCGGGCGAGTCGTCGACCGCGTTTTTTCTTCAGCTGCGGACTTTGAGGCGGGGGCTTGAAGGCCAAGGCTTTTGAAGAAAGAAACAACGTCATGACTCAGGCAGCCGAACTCAAGACGGTTATCCGTGCCCGCGCGGCGAAAACCGGTGAGAGCTACACCGCGGCAAGACGCCAGGTTCTCATCAACCGGCCGAGCGTCCTCACCGCCGTCCCGGAACAGCCCGCCGAGGCGAAGGCCCCGCCACTCGCGGTCGCACCGCCAGCGAGAGACCCCCGCGTCCCGCGAGGCGAGTTATCGAACAAGACGGCGATCAAGAGCACGGGCCACGACCTCGGATACTGGTTCAAGGTCCTCGACAAGTTCGGGAAAGCGAACGGTCACACGAAGGCCGCGGAATACCTCTACGCCGAGCACAAGGTGCAAGGCTGGCATGCCCAGATGATCACCGTGACCTGGGAGCGCGCCCGCGGCTTGCGGAAGGAGAACCAGAGCTGCACCGGAACCTTTCAGGTTTCAGTGTCGCGAAAGGTCGCCGCCCCCTTGGAATGGCTTGTGGACGCCATCAACGACGCGAAGACTCGAAAGCAATGGCTGAAGTCCGGCAGCCCCGCACTTCGCAAGGCGCTCGAGGAGGCGTTTTCGAGCGGCAAGTCGATGGAGCCGCCGTCGTGAGTCATCGGTCTCGGACCGCTGGGCGCGGTTGTGGCTCTATTTCCGCCTCGCCGCGGGTGTGGTGAGGCGCGTGCTTCTGCCCCGGCACGGCTGAAGCATCGCACCCGGTATCCTCGGCGTCCATGTCGACCCTTTCACTGCGCCTCGGTTCCCGTCGAGGGCTCGCGTCCTGAAGCACGGTCTTCGCCAGAAGCGGGTGAGTGAGCCCAATCCCATCACGGTTGACGGCCTGGAACTCATCTGGGAGAAGCGCCATCCCATCTTTCTCGACTGGCGCAAGGAGCTCAAGGGCCTTTCGGTCTCGGTGTGGGTTCGGCCGGGAAAGACCAAGGAACTCATTCTGGATGTCCTCTTTGAGGTCGTCGGAATCGACCGGCTTCCGAACCCGGACCGCTGGAATGAAATTCTTGGTGGGGCAATTCGTTCGGCGATGGCCGCGGGCTGGGACCCTCACTCCCGCGGCGCGTCGTTCCGTCACACACCGGCCAACACGGCCTCCTGACGAGGTCGGGCATATCCTGCGCGTCGAGAGCCAGCAGCCCCTTCGGCTGCCGTCTGATCCGAAGCCTTGGAGCCGCACTCCAAGGACTTGCATCAGCGCATAGACGCGCGTTTCATTCAGTGAAACAAGCGGTTCATTTCGCAGAACTGGCGGCTCGTTCGCTGTGCGTAATCGTCAACGAACAAAGGAGTACCGCGGTTCGCGGCTCCGCTAGCGCGCGCCGAGCGAAGGCGGCACGACGGTTGCTCACTTCTGCGGTCAGGCACTATATAGGGCGAGCCCAACGCTCGCCCGCGGCCCGTTATCAACGAGGTGATCATGCGAAGCACGAAAGCACTGGCAATGTCTGTGTTCCTGTTGGCCCTTGCCGCGGCTCCGCCCATTTCGGCCCAGCAGGGGAACGCTGAGATCCGAGGCCGAGTGGTGGATGCGAGCGGGGGAGCGCTCCCGGGCGTCGCGGTTGTGGTCCGAAATCAGGCGAGCGGCGTCTTTCGCGAGGGCCTGACCAACGCCGAGGGCACCTACTTCCTCTCGGGCGTCGTGCCGGGGCAGTATGAACTCACCGCCGAGCTGTCGGGGCTGCGTCGGTTTTCCTTCAAGGATCTGCGCCTCGAGGTCGGGAAGACGGCCACACTCGATATCACGCTCCAGGTCGGCGGGTCTGAGGAGCTCACGGTCTCGGCCGAGGCGCCCATCGTCGACGTGACCTCTAAAGAGGTAGGCGGCAGTCTCACGAGCGTTGACCTCGTGTCTCTGCCTTCAATCAACCGGAATTTCGTTGGATTTCTGGGCCTTCTGCCCGGGATCGTGCCGAGCATCTCCACTGAATCCTTCGGCTCGGACTCCGTGAACGCCAATGGTCAGGACGCCCGGAACAACAACTACCTCGTCGACGGCGCCAACAACAACGATGACGTCATCGGCCAGCGCGCGGGCACTCAGGCTCGCACTCCTGTCGAGTCGATCCAGGAGTTCCAGGTTCTCACCAGCCAGTACGACGCGGAATTCGGCCGCACCAGCGGCGCCGTGGTGAACGCGGTGACCAAGCAGGGCGGAAACGCGTTCAAGGGTTCGCTCTTCTACTTCCTTCAAGACGCCTCGATGACCGAGAAGGACTTCTTCACGAAGCAGAACAGCACGAACAAGCCGGATACCCGGTTCCAGCAGTTCGGCTTCACTTTCGGTGGACCGATCATCAAGAACAAGGCCCACTTCTTCACCAGCGTCGAACGGGTTCAAAACGACCGCGCCGCCACCATCAACATCCCTGCGCGGCCGGAGTTCAACGCTTCACCGGTCACCCAGGACCGCGTCTGGAACACCCTCGTCCGTTTCGACCACCAGATCAACGCCAAGCAGTCCTGGAACATCCGGTGGTTGCGGGAGACATCCCCGCAGCGGAATCAGATCATCGGGTCCGTCACCCAGGCCGCCTCGCGCGAAGAGTCCGATCTCGATCAGACGGTGGTCGCCACCTTGAACTCCTCGTTTGGGAACACGAAGTTCAACACCTTCCGCGTGGGCTTCACCCAGGAGGATGTGGCCTTCGCGAACCCGAACTTCAACGCCAACGGGGGCCGGGGCGACCAGCTTCAGCCGACCCTGCAGTTCCAGACTTTCACCGATCAGCAGAGTTCGGTGATGCAGGCGCGTGTGAACGACGCCTACCAGTTCGACAACACTTTCTCCTGGTTCATCCCCGGTTCTAGGGGCGATCACAGTATCCGCACCGGCCTCCAGTACGAATACGTGAAAGTCTTCTCGAGCGCACAGGACAACTGGAACGGAACCTTCAGCTTCTCGCGCAGCAACCTCGCATTCAACTCCGCCGATCCGCGCACCTATCCCGATCGCCTTTCCATCCGCGTTCCCGGACCCTCCGAGTACACCCAGAAAGAACACTTCTTCACCGCCTTCATCCAGGACAAGTGGAAGACCGGCGATCGCCTCACCCTGAGCCTTGGTCTGCGCTACGACCTCGAGAAGATCCCATTCGAGGAACTCGACAATCCCCGGTTCGCTGATCCGAACGACTATCCGATCGACAAGAACAACCTCTCCCCGAGGCTCGGCTTCGCCTACGACCTCAAGGGTGACGGGAAAACCGCGATCCGCGGCGGCGTTGGCCGCTTCTACGACAAGAGCCACCTCGAACTCGTGAGCGCGATCATCACCGGAGGCGTTTTCTCCCGCTCCTTCGTGGTCAACTTCCCGGCCAATAACATCGACCCCGGGCCCACGGCGGGCCGTCTGCCTACCGATCCGTTCCTCGTGAACGGTCCGACTCTCAATCGCACGCTCCTTAACCAGTTGTATCCCCAAGGGTCGAGGCTTCGGAATACCGGTACCGTCACTCTCGATAATCCCGGACGGATCATTCCCTACACGGATCAGATCTCGGCCGGCTTCGAGCGTCAGCTCTCGCGCGACATGTCGATCAACGTCGACTACGTTCACGCTTTCGGCCGCGATCAATTCATGATCCTCAATCTCAACCCCGGGCTGCGCGCCAGCACAACCCGGACCGCGACGATTCAGAGGACGGACCCCAATTTCGTCGGGTCGGTCAACACCTATGTGAATGAGGGCCGCACCGAGTACGACGCCATCCTCCTCGGCCTCGAGAAGCGCTATTCGCACGGCCACTCGTTCCGCTTGTCTTACACCTACTCGAA
>JAYUUU010000420.1:0-7623 GCA_043754395.1 Vicinamibacteria bacterium | reverse complement strand
TGTCCGCCGAGGATCTTCGCACCGCCGACGAGTTGTTCATCACCAGCACGCTCAAGGAACTGGCGCCGATGGTGACGCTTGACGGCGCACCGGTCGGGTCGGGTGTGCCGGGGCCGGTGACGAAGGCGTTGCTTAGGGCGTATCGCGCGCGGATTTAGGTGTACGGGGGTGAGCGTTTCGGGGCACCTTCGCCAGAGTCTCCGCGGCCATGGCGATGAGTGCCGCGTACTTTCCATCTTCGGGCGTGCGCGACCCGATGCATTACTCTCCCGACGGTTCGCGGCGGGCGCGGGCGGTCGATGTGTGGGCGGCGATCGAGTTCTTTGGCCGGCAGGGCATCGCCGATCTGGTCGAGCGTTGCTGCGCTCACGCATCCTCGATGGCGGCGAGGCTCGCCGCGGCAGGTCACGAGATACTGAACGACGTGACTTTGAACCAGGTCCTCGTGGCCTTCGGCGATGACGACACCACGAACCGGGTGATCGCGGCCATTCAGAACGACGGCGTCTGCTGGTGCGGGGGCACCCGCTTCCAGGGACGCGATGCCATGCGCATCAGCGTCTCGTCCTGGGCCACCACGGATGACGACGTCGACGCGTCGGTCCTCACGATCCTCACCATGGCCGCGCGAGTGAAAGAGAGCGGCCGTTGACGTCGATCGAAGCCCTGATCCCGGACGCTGCGGGCCCGGGCTTCATTTCCATCGAAGCTCATCGCTTTCGCCCCTTTTTGGGCGAAGAGGCGCTTGCGGAGTGGACGACGTTCGCCCAAAGCTGGAACCACCTCGAGATTGATCGATACATGGCCGACGGCGGACGATTCCGCCGAAGGCGCTTCGCGAGCTTCCTGGCCGAGACCGGCGCCATCACCCGAGAGCCCCACGGACCACACTTCCAGAGCCGCGACTACAACGCGCTAAACGGCGGTGTCGATCGGTGGTTCGAGCCCGTGGCCGAAGAGATCGCGACGCATCCAGTCACCAAACGACTGCTGCAGCTGTGCGTCCTCGCGTTCACGAAGGCTCGCGGCGCTACGCGATCAGTGTCCCCCTGGAAGATCGAGATGCATCAGTTCCGAATCGAGCCCGCCCCGAACTCGCCGGGGAAGCCGACGCCCGAGGGCATGCACCGCGACGGTGTCGAGTGGGTGTTCGTCGCTTTGATCGCCCGCGCCAACGTGGCCGGCGGCGTCACCACCGTGGGCGACGCGAACCTTCGGCCCCTTGGAAAGTTCACGCTCGTGGAGCCTCTCGACGCCGTGTTCCTCGACGACACCCGGGTTCGGCACGGGGTCACCCCCATCGAGGTGCTCCAGCCCGGACAAAAAGCGTACCGCGATGCGCTGGTGTTGACGTTCCGCTCGGGGGCGTAACGGGTTTCGGGCACGCGCAGCGTGCGCCTGCTAGTGCAAATAGATCTTGCCGCGGGCCAACAAGGAGGGCATGATCGACGGGATGGTGGAAAGCCGAAGGGCGCTGGTTAATGACTTCTGGGGGGGTCTCTCCGCGATGCTCGTGGCGCTTCCCGCGTCGCTCGCGTTTGGCGTGGCCATCGTCGCTCCTCTCGGCCCGGAATATTCCGGGGCGGGCGCGCTCTCGGGTCTGCTCGGCGCTTTCGCGATGGGCGCCATCGCGGCCTGGCTCGGGGGGGCGCCCCGGCTCGTCTCGGCCCCTTGCGCTCCCGCCGCGGCAGTGATGGGAGCGCTTGTCCTGGGCCTTTCGGCCGATCCTGGACGGGCACCCTCATCCACTCTCCTGCTTTTGAGCCTCACCGCCCTGATCGCCGGGGCGCTGCAGATCCTCTATGGCGCCATGGGCGGGGGCACACTCATCAAATACATCCCCTACCCGGTGGTCACGGGATATCTCTCGGGTGTCGCAATCGTCATTTTCCTGAAACAGCTTCCGTCTGTCCTTGGCCTTCCCGCCGGGATTGGCGTCAGCGCGGGCCTCTTCGAGCCGAAGCTGTGGAATCCGGTCTCCCTCATCGTTGGTTTCGTGACCATCATCGCCACCGCCGCGGCGCCTCGAATCACAAAGACTCTGCCCCCTCCCATCATCGGCCTCAGCAGCGGCATCGCAGCCTACTTCGGCCTCGCCGCCTTCGACCGGTCTTTGCTATCTCTCGATAAGAACCTGCTCCTCATTGGTCCGCTTTCCAGTGCAGGGTCTTTGTGGAGCGGTCTCAGCGCGCGCGCCGCCGCGCTGCCCGCCGTGACCTTCACTGACCTCGCGGTGATCGTGGGGCCGGCCCTCACCCTCAGCGTTCTCCTCTCGATCGACACGCTCAAAACGTGCCTGCTCGTGGACGCGCTCACCCGTTCCCGGCATAACTCGAACCGCGAGATCCGCGCTCAGGGCGTCGCGAACATCTTTTCGGCCGCGATCGGCGGTATCCCCGGTGCAGGGACTTCGGGGGCGACGTTGATGAATCTCGCGAGCGGTGCTTCGACCTGGAGGTCCGGCGCCATCGCGGGTGTTCTTGCCATGGTCGCCTATCTCCTGCTCGGCCCCGTTATCGCATGGGCGCCCATACCCGCACTCTCCGCCCTGCTGCTCGTGGTCGCCTTCCGGATGTTCGACTGGAAAAGCCTCGCTCTCTCCCAAAAGCGCGCCACCATCTTCGACTTCGGCGTGATCGCGATCGTGATCCTGGTCGCGGTGTTCGTGGATCTCATCGCGGCTTCCGCGGCAGGGGTCTTCCTCTCCATCCTTCTCTTCATCCGCGAGCAGGTTCGGGGGCGGGTGATCCACCGCAAGATCTATGGCGATCAGATTTCGTCGCGGCGGAAGCGACTTCCCGAGAAAGTGGAGATCCTGAAACGGCGGGGACACGAGATCGTGGTGGCGGAACTGCAGGGCGATCTTTTCTTCGGGACCACCGACCAGCTCCTCACCCAGCTCGAGGCTGATCTCGAGTTGTGCCGCTATCTGATTCTCGACCTGCGGCGTATCGAGTCCATCGATTTCACCGGCGTCCATCTCCTGCAGCAGATCGAGCGCAGGATTCAGGAACGCGGCGGCCGGCTCCTCTACAGCAACCTGCCTCGCTCCCTGCCCTCCGGCATCGCGGGACGCGAATACTTTGCGAGCGTGGGTCTGGTCTCGAGCGCTCGCTCAAAGCGCCTCTTCCACCAGCTCACGGATGCGCTCGAATGGGCGGAGGATGCGATCCTCGAATCGGAGGGTCAGAATCAGGAGGCGGAAGAGATCCTTCTCAACCTGAGCGACATCGACTTCATGAAAGGACGCAGGGCTGAAACCATGCAGGAACTCGAGAAGCTGGCGGCAGCGCGACACTACGAGGCAGGACAGCGGATCTTCGAGCAGGACGAGGCGGGTGACGAACTCTTCCTCGTGCGCCGAGGCCGCATCCGCATCTCGTTTCTCGCAGGTGACGGCGAGGAGCCGTTTCATGTCGCGACTTTCGGAAGGGGCGACTTCTTCGGGGACATGGCCTTTCTCGATTCGGGGATACGCTCGGCGACCGCACGGGCGGAGACCGCAACGGATGTGTACGCGATCACCCGGGCGAACTTCGAGGCACTCGCGGACAAGCACCCGCGGCTGGGCCGGCAGTTCCTGGGCGGTCTTGCAAGGGCCCTGGCCTTGCGTCTGAGACAAGCCGACGGGGAAATCCGCGCTCTTGAGAACTCGTAGCCTCCTGCAGCCGAGGATCGGCGCCGTACTGGCTCTCGTCGAGCGCGCGCACTGGGGAGACACCGAAGGCGTGCACGACTTCCGGGTGGCCTCGAGGTCACTGCGCGCCGCCCTTCGGACCCTCGCCAAGGGACGTGAGGGCCGGCTCGTTCGCAAGGCGCGGCGTTCCCTTGGGCGCGCCACGAGTTCCTTGGCGGACCCGCGTGATCGCGACGTGGGCCGCGTTCTGCTTTCGAAGGGGGATTCGGAGACGGTGGAGCAGCGGGCCTTCAAGCGAAGGGTGATCGGCATCTCAGAGAGCGAACGTCGCCTGGCCCTCGCGAAATGCGCGGCGGAGTGGCCGAAGGATTTGAACCGCCTGCTCATTCGGCTGCTCGATCGTCGTGAGACCTCGGTCGGCACGGTGATCCAAAGGTCGCGCGCGGAGGCGTGGAGCGAGCGTCGTGGAGCCATCGATATTCTTGAAGCCCTCGGCCGGCGTTTCGATGCCGTGGGACTGCACGACATGCGGAAGAGGGTGCGGAGCCTTCGCTACACGATCGAAGTCCTGGCCGAGGTCGATTCGACGGCCCAGGCCCGGGTCATCCGGCTGAAGCCGCTGCAAAGCGCGCTTGGCAACATTCAGGACCACATCGTCTTCTCGAGATGGCTCGCCTCTCAGGCCTCACGCTTCCGAAGGAGAGATCCGCGCCTCTCCGCCTGGTTGCGCAGGGAATCCGCGCGTTCCAAGGCTCGGTCGATGAAGGCCCACAAGGGGTTCCTGGCGCTTCAACCCGCGAAGATTCTCGAGAAGCTGGCGCTCCACGTGGACCCGCACACGGAGGCGCCCGCGGATCGCAAACGAGAGCGCCGCCATCCCGCACGGATGGCTGGCGCCAGACGTCGTTAGCGAATCAGGCCGTCGATCGCGTCCACGACCAGCATCGTGCCGATGGCGAGCTTGACGAGGTCGCCGTCCACGATGACGTATTTCTGGCCAGAAGGCGGGGGCGAGAGACGTACGACCAGCGCCGACGGAGCATCGACGTAGATCACATCATGCGACAGGCGCTGGCCTATCTGGTAGCGCTTCTTGGCCTGACCGGGAGGGAGGCAGCCGTTGTTCTTCTTGGCGAGGCCGGGAGGGCAGTTGCCTCGGCCATACTGAGCGGCGAAGTAGTCACGCGCGGCGTTCCGATCGTTATCGCCGAATCTCACGGTCACATGAGCGTCGTTGCCCTTCGCCTGGCTCTGGCCTTTGCTTTGAACCTTGTCTTGACCTTTGCTTTGTGCCTTGCCTTGGCCCTTGCCCTGGCCGGGTTTCGCGGGCTTGTCGGCGAACGCCGCGCCGGCGGTTACGAGCGTCAGAACCAGGGTACAGATCGTGAATCTCTTCATGTAAATCTCCTCGCGGGCAGGATACGCCGCGCCAATGAACCCTAGACCAAACCACCCCGGACGCTCTGTGCGATACCCGTCACATCGGCAACGTCATTGCGAGGAAGCCCATTGCATGAAGCCAAGGAGCTGGGTAGTGGTGACCCGCGGGCCCGGAAAGCGAGTGGGCTTGCTGCGCCGTGGACGTGGCCCGAGGCCAGGCTTCGCGCTCGGGTGCGTCACACTGGAACGCGCAACGACGGAATCGTGTGTTCCTTACCCTCCTCGGTTCGGCGAAAGTACCAACGGACACTTGTGACTCGCCTCAACGCCCCGTCGCAAGCAAGCCCACTCGCTTCCCGGGCCCGCTCCATGTAACCCCTTCGCGCGATTGAGCCGATTTCTGAAGTCGCGCCCTTTGAGCGGTATGGAGCGTGGCCAGCCATCGAGGGTCGCGCACGCGAGCGGGGCGTTGAGCGCGAGTCGCCGAGGTCCGTCAGCGACCTTTGCGCGAACCGAGGAGGCTAAGGAGGCACACGATTCCAACGTTTCGGGAACATAGTGCCGACGCAGCCGACGTCCACGCCGCGGCGCGCACCCTCGATGTCCGGCCACGCGGGCCACAACTATCAAGCGAGGTTGAATAATCTCCTGAAAGAGTCAAAGCGAGTCGGCTCATGGGCGGGGACCTCCGTTCAACATGCGCATCGCGGCACACGCCGCGCCAAAACCGTTGTCGATGTTCACGACCACCACACCCGCGGCGCAGCTTGCGAGGGCGGCGGCGAGGGCCGTCTCCCCCCCTCGCGCGGCTCCATAACCCACCGAGGTGGGGATGGCGATCACGGGCGCCGACACCAGACCGCCCACCACGCTGATGAGGGCCGCGTCCATCCCGGCTACCGCGATCACGATCTGGTGGACGCGGATGTCGCCGATCCGTCCCAGGAGGCGATGCAGGCCCGCGACACCCACATCGTTGAACTCGGTGACTCTCTCACCGTAATACTCGAGGGTTCGAGTGGCCTCGCGCCCTACTCGAAGGTCGGAGGTACCGGCACAGATCACGGCCACTCGGGCGGTTTCGCCAAGCCGCTTCACCGCACCCACGCGCGCGGTGGCGGAGGCCACGTCGTAGTCGAGAAGCGAGCGGACCGCCTCGTCGAGAGACGCGTGGCGACCCTCGTCGAGCCGGGTGAGCAGCATCCTCTTCCCTGCCGCGGACACGGTCTCGACGATGCGGCCGATCTGACCCGCGGTTTTGCCCGCGCAAAACAGCGCCTCGTCGAGGCCGACGCGCTCGGCTCTTAAAAGGTCGAGGTCGAACTCCGCACCGGTCACAGCGTAGGCCGCAGGAAGGCACTTCCCTGCCGGTAGACCTCGAAGTCCACGACGCCGCTCAGTCCCACCTCGATCGCGCGAGCCGCGATTCGAGCCGCCCAGACCTGCTTATCCCCGGGGCGCAGGGAGACCAGCGCAGCTTCATCCAATTCCACAACCACGCCCCGGTGGCGGACGCGGCACCGAACCGTCAACGGATGAAGGCTCTCGCGTATTTCGGTTTCGATTCCATCGATGAGGGCAAGAGCCGGCGCCTCGATGCGTATGCCGGTTTCGACCCGGCTCGAAAGGCAGGGTGCGGAGGGCAGCTCGGCGATCTCTCCGAGGCCAAGGCGCCGGGCGAGCTCACGCACAAGCACCTTCGTGAGACCCGCCTCGATGAAAGGATGGCGCACATCGCGCTCGTTTGCCGCCAACAGCCCCGGGCGATAGTCGCCGAGATCGTCGACATTAGCGCCCGAAACAATCGATGCCTGGAAACGCGCGCGGATCGCATCGTAGAGGTGGCTCTTGCAGAAATAGCAGCGGTTTGCCGGGTTGGACCGGTAGACCTCGTCCGCGAACTCACCGGCGTCGAGGAGGGTGAGCGCAACCCTACGAGACGCCGCGAAGGCCTTCACGCGCTCAGTCGCGGCTGTGGGCACCGCGGGCGACACCGCGTGGACAAGCCGGGCTCGCTCTCCGAGAGTGTCGTGCGCGAACGCCGCGAGGGTCAGACTGTCGACGCCCCCGCTCACCGCGACCACGATCTCGGCGTGAGCCCGAAGGACCTGGGCGAGGCGGGCCATCGCATCGTCAAGGTCGCGTGCGGTCTCGCCAACCCACGAGGAGGCTTTGGCGCTGCGGAAGTGAAGGGGCTCCATCGCGATCGAGTGTATTCGAGGGATCCGCACGGTCATCGCTTCCCGGGCTCGCCCTCGGCGGCGCGGCGCACGCGCTCACGTTCCGCATGTCCTCTCACCTCGCGCAGGCTGTCCGCTTCAACCTTCGTGGTGATATGCGCGCCGCGTGCGGCGTGTTTCGCGCGGACCGGACCGCCGGATATCTCCAACACGCTCGTGCTTCGCGAGAGTGTCCGCCTGCGGACCTCGAGGACCCGGACCCCGAGAGTCGTCGTCTCTTCGAAACACAAAGCCGCAACCGCTTCTTCCGCCGCCCTCCGGCACAGCACTCGCACCGAGATCACCACGCGACCCTTCTTTCCGAGCGCGGGCGTCTGGAGGACGTCGAGCACCTCGGGGTGGGCGCGGACGTGATCGAGGCCGACC
>JAYUUU010000419.1:0-7719 GCA_043754395.1 Vicinamibacteria bacterium | reverse complement strand
GTCACCATGGGTTGCGGCGAGAGTTGTCCCTACGTTCCGGGCGTTCCTATCCTCGACTGGCCGCTCCCCGATCCCAAAGGACAGGGGATTGATTCCGTGCGGGTCATACGCGACGAAGTCGAAACTTGCGTGCGCGCCTTCATCGCGGAGCGCGACTGGGCGTAGCGACCAAATCGCCATTCCCCCCTCGTGTCGTTTTAGATGTCCATAAAGACTCTCCAAGAGACCAGTCGGCCCCACCCGCTAGAGGTGCGGGAAACTGGAGATCGCGCACCGGTTGGGATTAGCCGTGGGCGTACGCTATGGCGTACGATGACACCATGACGAATCTAACCGCCACCGTGGCGCGAGCTCAGCTCTATACCCTGATTGATCAGACGGCCGAGTCGAGCGAGCCCATCCGTATCAGCGGTCCCCGCAATAGTGCCATTCTCGTTTCCGAGAAGGACTGGAACGCCATGCAGGAAACGTTGTTCCTGCTATCAGTTCCGGGGATGCGCGAGGCCATCCGAAAGGGACTGAAGACCCCGCTCAGCAAGTGCGCGAAAAGCCCTGGTTGGTGAGCCCGCCGTGGCGAGTCGTGTTTACGTCGATCGCGCAAAAAGACGCCCGAAAGGCGGCTCGGTCGCCGCTCCGGCCCAAAATTGACCGGCTTCTTGAACTGATCTCGCGCGATCCGTTCGAAACGCCCCCTCCCTTTGAAAAACTGGTCGGCGACCTCGAAGGGGCCTACTCACGACGGATCAACATCCAGCACCGGCTTGTCTATCAGGTCCTCACGCGTGAGCGCGTGGTGAAGGTCCTGCGCCTGTGGACGCACTACGAATAGCTGGTCACGTACCTGCTCGGGGTCTCACGCAGAAACAGGTACACGATCCTCGCGGGCACACATCTGCAGAATGCGGGATCGCCTGTGGGCTCAGTGCGGTCGCACGAGCGAAAGGACGATCTCGAGCAAGATGAGGGCCACGATGCTCGCTTCGAGCAGGAACAGCCGCCGGTCGCGCGCGACATCGAGGATCAACTCGAGAGACTCCTGCACGTTCTTGAGCTTGTGCTCCAGGGCATCGTGCCGGTCCACCAGGTCGAACTCGTCACGGAGGTCGTCGTAAATGGCGTCCATCGACGGGTCGTCCCATGTCTCGTCGGGCTTGTCGAGCAGGTGCAAGACGGTGATGACCTCGCTGCGGATGCCGACCGCGTGTCCGATGAAACGGTGCAAGGGCTTCACCGACATCGCGACCGTGCCGCGCTTCTCGAGGTTGTCCACCCACTCCGTGGTGCGCACGAACATCTCGTCGACGATGCGTTCGTAGTACTCGGCCGCGGCGCTCTGGGCCACCGTGAGCGCGATGATCCGAGACCGCCCCGGGGTGAGCGAGTCGACGCTCAGGCAGCCGTCCTCCACCCCCATGGGGGTGGAGGGCAACTCGCGCACGCGAACGGTCTCATCCGCCGCTGGAACCAGACGGCGGTTGCGGCCAAGCCTCGCGATCTCGGCCTCGCGGTCGCCGGGCGCGACGTCGCGAAACACGATCGAGCCGAACGAGAAGTAGAAGATCTCGCCCTCGCCGAACGGTCGCCGCAGGTCATAGAGCGGTCGCCCGCTCGCCGGCGCCGGCTGGGCCCCCCCCATGATCTCGGCGGACATTTCGCGGAGCGGGAAGTTCTCGACGAACGCCACCGCGTGGTACTCGTGCTCGCGGGCGCGGGTCATCGCGAATTGCGCGGCTTGCACGCCGCGCTGCGCGCAGGCCCGAGAATGGTCATGGTCACATCAGTATCGTAGCCTTAAGGGAATCTTTACGTTTTCTTGATCCAGGAATCCTCATACTGCCCCCACGATGAGACGGGTTCTCGCGTCCTCGCTGTCGCGCCTTTGGCGCCAGTTTGTATCGCGTTCGGCCCTCACCTACCTCGCCTACCTGAGCGTGGTTGGCCTCCTCGGAGGGTACGGGCTCTTTCTTGTACATCGCGCGTACGCCGCTTACTCATTCCTGAAGGGCGACCATCTCGGGTTCTGGGGGAAAGTGCACCAGGCCGATCCGGAACTGGGCTTCGCGGCGATTCCCCGCGCGGCCGGATTCCACGTGTTTCCAATAGGACCGCCGATACCGATGCGCTACGACGCGGACGGCTTTCGCATACCGGATGGCCAGGCGAAAGACGCGTCCCGGCCTCGCCCGCTGGTGCTGGCACTCGGCTGCTCGTTCACCTACGGGGACGGCACACGGGCGGAACAGACCTGGCCGCATCTGGTGGCGGCGGATCTCGGCGGCACCGAGCTCAATGCCGGCAAGTGCGCCTACGGACTTGCCCAGATGCTCCTGCTCGCCAGAAAGCTGATCCCTCGATATCGCCCTGACTACGTGCTCGTGCAGTTCTCCACCTGGCTGCCGGGGCGAGGGACATCCGGGTTCGCGCGCTCTACGTTTGGAGACGTCCCTGTGCCGTCACTCTTGCTTAATTCGGACGGCACCGTCGGGGTTCTGCCGCCGGCCTTCCAAACCACGCTGTTCGACCTGCCCTTCCACGAGTTCGATAACAAACGTCAAGGGGTGGGAGAGTTCGTTCGTTTCTTTCTCCGAGCGGGCGCGCCTCTGTTCGTTCATGACGATCTCAAGATGGCCGCCTACACGCTGAAGCGCAGGCTGGGCCGATTCCCCACGGCGGAGCTGGACCGAGCACGAACGAATCGCGAGGAGCTGAACCGCGTGGTCTACAAGGAGATCGGGCGGCTGGCCACGGACAACTCGGCGCGAATGGTGATCGTGCGGTTGAGCCATCCGCTGGAGAAGGACTGGCAGCGTCTCAAGGAACTGAGCCCCGACGCCCTCGTGGTCAACGCCCAGGCATTCCTGGATGCGCATGTGCCTTCGCGGAAACGGGAGGACTACTACAAGCTTTTCGGCCACTGGCGCGGGTCTCCGCCGCGCCTGGTGGACACGCATCCAAACCCCGCCGCGCATCGCGAGATCGCCGACGCCGTGGTACGTGCGATCAAGGCCGGACGAGGAGGTGGCGCCTTGCGAAACTGAAGCGCACCGACAATGCCCTTGCTTACCTGCTCGGGCCTCACGTTGAAGCAGGTCCACTCGTCAATGAAGGGAAGTTCACCGGCCACGCCCCAATGTAATCAGGTCCGCCCGGAGGATCAAGGGCAGGGCCAACCGGAGCCCTGCCCTTCGCGAACAGGCGATCCCGCGGGATCGCTCGCACCCTAGTCGTGATCGTACCGATGATCGCAACCCGGGCAGGCCTCGGCAGCTTCAATCGTCCAGAACACATGGGTGATGGTCTTGTTGCCGTCCCCGTGGTCCCGCTCATAGGTCGAACTGCGACCGTTGGCGGACTGGCTGACCAGCTGGCCCCAGGTGTTCGGATCGCCGGTCACGTCCGTGAACCGGCCGGGCTGGGTGACGCCATTCGCGAGCGTCGTGGTCGAGTCCAGATGCGCATAGATCGCGTTGAGCTGGTCGAAGTCGTGGCCGTTTGGCCTGGTGCTGAGCGTGCTCGTTGCATTCGCGCCGGTGTTCGAGAAATAGTCCATGCAGCTGTTTTGGGAACTGCCGTCCTCCGACTGATGGGCCAGGCCGAAGGTGTGCGCGACTTCCTGACACACCACGTGAAGCTTCTCGTTCGGGTTGTTGTAGGTCGCGGTGCTGAAGTAGGTGTCGTTCATCTTGGCCGAGCCCTGGGTGATGTGATCTCCCGAGATGTTGATCGACGCGAGCCCAAGCCACCCGTTGCGCCCGTAGCTGCCATTGCAGACCTGGGTGGTTCCCGCCACCATCCGGCATTGCTTGTTGGACGAACCGGCCACGATCGCGGTGATGACCGGGCTGGTCTTCCCCACGAGTTGCGGCGAGTTCCAGTCCGAGGAGGCCTGGCTCAGCAGGGGTTTCCAGCTCGACGTCATATTGTCGCCAAGCTTGAGGGTGAACGGATTCGCCGTTCGCGCCCAGTGGTAGTTCCCCCAGGCATGGCTGGCCTGAACCACCGTTGACACAGCAAAAAGGCTCGCGCAGACGGCCAGACCGCCCACGAGCCAGCGCCGATTGATCATTTGTTTCTTCCTTGTTGACTGAGTGACCACGGGATTCCAACGGGTGTTGGATACGCTCCAGCCGCCCACGGCGTGCTGAGGTGCCGCTACCATGGCGTACATGGAATTGAATGTCAAACGGACGGATGGAGCCGCGCTTCGACCGGGGGCGGGGCCTCACTGCGGCAGGAAGTAGAGCCCGCCTTCGTCGTAGACCGCCTTCCACGCCGAGTGCCGGGCGAGTTTTCCGGAGAGGGCCTGGCTCGACAGGGGCATCTCGACCAGACGTTCGATCACGCGTTTCAGTTCGCGCACGCCCTTCTGCGCGTCGAATCCGGAACGGATCACGAACGTCGAGCGCGCATTTGTATGTACAAATGACCTCACATTGACGTACACTTCAGACGTGAAGGTCGACGGCTTCGACTGGGACTCTGGCCGTTCAAGAACGAAGCGAAGCACGGCATCTCGCGACAAACTGTCGAGGCGTTTTTCGGTCGAAGTATCCGGATGGCTCCGGATCCGAAGCATTCATCGACCGAGGACCGGTTCCTCGCGATCGGGCGTGGGCCCGGTGATAAGCCGATGATCGTGGCGTTCACACTACGGGCGGCGAAAGGCGTGAAGTTGATTCGACCGATCAGCGCCCGTTTCATGCATGTGAGGGAGATCGCGAAATATGACCAAACATTTACCAAGACTCAAGAGTGATCGCGCGGCGAAGGCCGCGCTCAAGGGTGACTTGAGCGACTACATCTCGTCTGAGAACTTCAAGTCGACCACGTTCGAGTTCGCCCGCAAGGACAAGAGCATCACCTTGCGGGTTTCGAGCGAGCTTCTAGACGCTGTCCAGTCTGAAGCGAAGCGCCGGCGGACCAACTACCAGAGGCTCATTCGCGAAGCGATCGAACGGTTCCTGACAAAGGCTGCGTAGCTCCGGTAGAAACATCCCCGGCCTCAAGGCCGACCGGGAGCCCGGCCGCATCGTCTTCGACCACGTCACGAACACGATTCATCGCCTCCGTCACTTCATCCGAAGAATGACGAGAGCCACATATTCCCGGAGCGCCCGGCCGTAAGACCTCGCTGTTGGATTAGCGCATGCGGCGCGCCCAACCCTCGGCCTGCTCGAAGATGCCGTCTGGAACTGAAACCGCAGTCTTCATACCAAAAGTATTACTACGGCGGGTTGCTTCAAAGGGGAGGGCGAGCGGCTCGGGCCTCGCGTTGAAGCAGGTCCACGATCTTCGCCTTGAGCGCATCTCTCGCCGCCGCGTAGTCCAAGGACGCGGCCGGGATGTCGTTCCACGCTTCAACAGGCACCGCGCTGCCCTTTGTAACGGGCAGGACATCGACACCGATCGAAACCACGCGCGCCGCGCTCTTCAAGTCGCCCCAGGAGAGGCCCTTTGCCTGGAATCCCGCGGGATTGAGGCCATCTTTGGACAACGCCTGCGCGATGGCTTGAGGCACCCCGCTATCGGGCGATGTCCCTCGGGAAACCGCGCGCAGTCTCGAACCCTGCTCGCGGGCGAGCTTGTTGAAAAGTTGCATCGCGATCACGCTCTTCACCGTGCCGTGCTCGCAGACGAAGACGACCGTGTTCGCGGCCTTCTCCTCGCCCGCGGCAGACGCAAAGGGCGCAGCAGCTATCAGAGCGCCCGCAGTCAGGGCTCGTCGCAGGCGCCTCATCATTGAGGGGGATGTTAGCGCCGCCACGCGTACTGGATCTTCACGAGAAGGCCATTCGCGTCCCGGGCCCAACCGGCGGGACTTTCCTTGAAGTCGCGGAGGTTGTGGTTGTAAATGACGAAGAGGTCGCCCTGTGGGTCGAAGGTCCAGCGCACCCGAGTGTTCGTGCCGATGGAGCGGCTCTCGTTGTCGAACTGGACGAAGCTGTTGATCTGGAGATCCGGCGAGAAGTTCAACCTTGCCTTGACGCCAAGGAGCGTCTGATCGAAGTTTCCGGCGGGCAGTCGTCCGATGTTGTGTTCGGCGTTGAGCAGAAAACTCACGATGGGCGACGGCGTCCAGGTCCCCTCCACCTCGACCTGATGGAGCCGACCGTTGTAGAAGCCTCCGAACCACCAGCTCACCTGACCGGCGAGACGCCTCTTGGCCGCGGTTTCGACTTCCAGGCGGTAGCGCCTCCAGTCGTAGCTCCCCATTGGGATCACCACGCCGTCCGCGATCTCGAAGGGTGCGAAAAGCCTCTCGCCGGTGGGCACGACATTCGCCTCCACTCGCTCACCGCTCTCGAGACGCCAGTTGACAGGAGCCATGAAGACCCGATAGCTCTCTCTTTCCCCCTTGAGATTCATGAAGTAGTCGAGGAAGAATTCGTTGAACATCTGCCGAATGAAAGTTCCGGTAAGGCGCGGCGCATAGACCACGCCCAGCCGATAGGCCTTCACCCCTTTGCGCGGCACGAAGCCGAGCGATGGATCAAAGCCATCCCCGACATAGCGATAGCTCGCCGCGATGTCCCAGAGGTCGTTGGGGAGATCGACCTTCACCCCAAAGGCCTCGCGCGAACCTGAAAGGCCTTGGCGCCGCGCGCTCAAACCCCAAACACCCAGCCAGAAGTTCTTGCTGCCACGAAAGCGGGAGTTCTGGTACGTAAGGTCGACGCCGAACGTTGAGGCGCCGGAACGGCCGAGGGGATCGCCCGAGGTTGCGATGAAACCCAGGCTCGATTCTTCGAGGACATTGCGCCTCACCCTCACAGCCGCGAGGGATGTCGCCGGCGCCACGTTTGAAGCTTCGCGAGTCCGCACGAAGAGCCCGCCGAGGCTTGTCTTGCCCTGACGCCCCGAGAGCTTGGCCCCCGCGAGGATCGGCGCCTCTCGTCCGGAGACGAGACCGATGCGGCGTGAGAAGAACGGGCGGATATCGCCGGAGAGCCCGAGTCCGAATCCGAACGTGTCGGACCCTTCAAGAAAGAAGGCCCGCTTCTCCGGGAAGAAGAGAGGAAAGCGGGTGAGATTTGTCTGACGCGTGTCCGCTTCCGTCTCCGCGAAGTCGGTATTGACGGTAACCGCGGCGGTCAGGTTTGACCCGAGGCGTTTCGATATGTCGACGCTCACATCGCCTTTGGCGGAAGTGGAGGAGTCGCGCGAGGGATGGTCGAGACCTCCGACCAGAGCCGGCCGCACCGAGAGCCCGAGCCCAAGCGTGAAATCCGGCAGCTGCGTCAACAGACCAGCGCGGCTCGTCTGGTACACCTTCGTGTCGCGCGAGGGTGCTGCCCATCGTTCCGTTTCCTGATTCCTCTGAATCCGCCGCTCGACGTTGAAACCCCAGGCGGATAGTCCCTTCGCGAAGCTCACGGAAAACACGGGAATCCGGATCTCCACAGACCAGCCGTCGCCGTCTCGCACCGTGGCTGCCTCCCAAACGCCATCCCAGCTCTTGTCGACGCGTTCGCCGTTTGAAACCACGAGTCCGTCCAAACGCGCACCGCCTGGGTTGACCGAGAACACGTAGCCGGACCGGCCGTCCTGGAAAGGATCGATCACGAAAAGCAGATGGTCCTCGCCATCGAAATCCCCGTCGCGTTCCTTCGTGAAGGTCACGATCCGCGAAGGCTCCGGGTCGAAGCACCGCACCCCGATGACGATTTCACGGGCGCTCGCGAGGACTCTGACCTCGGTTCGGCCCGTGGGCGTGCCTCC
>JAYUUU010000418.1:0-5096 GCA_043754395.1 Vicinamibacteria bacterium | reverse complement strand
ACCGAGAAGTCCTCCAGCGTGGTCGTGTCGCCGACCGTCAGCGACCCGGCGGCGATGTCCCTCAGGAGCCGGCGCATGATCTTGCCGCTACGAGTCTTCGGCAAGGCGTCTGTGAACCGGATATCGTCCGGCTTGGCGATCGGGCCGATTTCCTTCGAGACGTGGGCCTTCAGTTCCTCCTTCATCGCCTCGATGGCGAACGGGTCGGCTCCGCCGGCTCCCGCCTTCAAGGTCACAAAGGCGCACAGGGCCTGACCCTTCAGCTCGTCGGGCCGGGCCACGACCGCGGCTTCGGCCACCTTGGGATGCGAGACGATGGCGCTTTCGACCTCCATCGTGCCCAGGCGATGCCCAGCAACGTTGACGACGTCGTCAACGCGGCCCATGATCCAGAAGTACCCGTCCTCGTCCTCCCGAGCGCCGTCCCCGGTGAAGTACGACCCCGGGAAACGCTTCCAGTAGTTCTCGATATACCGGTCCGGATCGCGGAAGACGGTCCGAAGCATCGATGGCCATGGCTTTCGAATGACCAGGAAGCCGCCCTCTCCGGCCGGGACTCTGTGGCCTTCCTTATCGACAACCTCGGGCAGGATCCCGAAAAACGGCAGCGTCCCGGAACCCGGCTTCGTCGGCGTCGCGCCCGGCAGCGGCGTGATCATGATCGCGCCAGTTTCAGTCTGCCACCACGTATCGACGATCGGACAGCGCTCGCCGCCGATGACCTTGTGGTACCACATCCAGGCTTCGGGATTGATCGGCTCGCCAACCGTGCCGAGCAAGCGCAGTGAACTCATGTCGTGCGCGTTGGGCCAGTCATCGCCCTGGCGAACGAAGGATCGGATGGCGGTCGGCGCGGTATAAAAGACGCTGACCCGGTGGCGTTCGATGATGTCCCAAAGACGGTCCGGCTTGGGAAAGTTCGGGGCGCCTTCATACATCAGTGAAGTTGCGCCGTTGGCGAGCGGCCCGTAGACCACATAGCTGTGGCCGGTAACCCAGCCCACGTCGGCCGTGCAGAAGTACGTATCTTCTTCTTTCAGATCGAAGACGTATTTCGAAGTCATCGAGGCCTGGAGCAGGTAACCAGCGGTCGAATGCTGAACGCCCTTCGGCTTTCCGGTCGTGCCGGACGTATAGAGGATGAAGAGAGGATGCTCGGAATCGAGCGGCTCGGGCGGACAGGTGGCCGAGGCCGCGGCCATGGCCTCGTGGTACCAGACGTCCCGCCCGCCCACCATCTCGATGGTTTCGCCGGTGCGGCGAACCACGACCACCTTCACGACGCTCGGGATCGACTTGCACGCGGCATCGACGTTGGCCTTGAGATGGACGATGCTTCCCCGTCGACATGCCCCGTCCGCGGTGATGATGATTTTGGCTTCAGCGTCGTTCATGCGGTCGCTGACGGCCTCCGCGGAGAAACCGCCGAAGACCACGCTGTGGACGGCGCCTATGCGGGCGCAGGCGAGCATCGCCACCGCGGCCTCGGGAATCATTGGGAGATAGATGCCGACTCGATCGCCTTTGGCGACACCGAGGGACTTGAGAACGTTCGCGAACTTGCAGACCTCGCGCAGAAGCTCGCCGTAGGTGACCACGCGAACCTCGCCCGGCTCACCTTCCCAGATGATAGCGGCTTTGTTCTTTCGCCACGTCGAAGCGTGCCGATCGAGGCAGTTCTCGGAGAGATTCAACTTTCCGCCCAAGAACCACTTTGCGAAAGGCGCCTTCCACTCAAGGACGGTGTGCCACTTTTCCTGCCAGGTCAGCGTTTCCGCCTGCTCCGCCCAGAAGCCCTCGGGGTCCTTGATGCTCCGCTCATAGATCTCGCGGTATTCCTCGAGGGACTTGACGTGCGCCTTGTCCGAAAACGCAGGGGGTGGCGGAAAGAGCCGCGCTTCCTTCAGGAAGGAATGAATCTCAGACATGCCGTGATTGTACGTTTGGCTTGGGCATGTCTAGCGCAGGCCGAATTACTTCGGCCGGAGCGCGGGGGTTTGGGGGGCTGAGCACTCTGCGGTCCCCCAACTCATTAACGGATTCCCCAGGTCTTGTGCTGCTGGACCGAGAGGGCCCAGTCGGGGTTGGCCTTGACGAGGTCCACGCACCACCGCAGGGTTTCCGCATCGAGCGTGTCGCCGGAGAACGCGGGTGAAATGAACTTGCGTCCCGCCTTCGCGGAGGGCCTTGGAATTCCCTGCCCGTTCCCGCGGACGTACCGGATCTCATCGCACCTCTTCACGCGCACCGCATGCTCCGCGACTTTGGGGCTCAGCGAAACCCAGTCGAGGCTGAGGGGCGACACATCGATCGTGCCGTTCGTTTCTATGCACAGCGGGCCAAAGCGCGCCTTGCGCAGGGCATCCACCAGAGCCTTGTCGAGTTGGAGCGCCGGCTCCCCTCCCGTGAAGATCACGCCCACTCCCTCCTTTGGGGCCAGCTTCAGGGCGCTCACCACGATCTGGGCGCCGGTCATCGCCCGCCCAGATTCGAATTCCGTGTCGCAGGCAAAGCCGCCGGGAGACTTTTCGCCCGCATCCATATCGCACCGCATATTGCAGCCCGAGAAGCGAATGAAGACGTTCGGCGTACCTGCGCGCGCGCCCTCGCCCTGCAAGGAGAAGAACATCTCGTTGACCGAGTACCGCTTCCCCGCTGCTTTTTCCGGCCGCGCCTTCGACGAAGCCGCCTTCATTCGACGACGCACTCGGCGAAGCAGTTCTCGGTCTCCTGTACGACAACCTTTACAACTTTCACACCAGTCCCGCGAAGCACCTGAGGTGCGACTTCAAGCGCCAGATACTGGGCCATGTTTTCCGCGGTCGGATTTCGGTCCAGAACGAAGGTCTTCTGCTTGAGGCCGTCGCTGGTGAACGCGGCGATCGCGCGCCGGGCATCGACGTCGTTTTCCGCGACGATGAAACCATGATCCCAGTTCTCCAGAATCCAACCGCCAACGCGCTCCTTCAATACGGCGAAGTCGATCACGCGACCCACCGAGTCAAGGTCGCCCGCGGCGTGGATGAATACGAGGTAGTTGTGCCCGTGCAGGTACGCGCATGCGCCCTCGTGTCCCACGAGGCGGTGGCCGGCGCTGAAATGGATACGTCGGGTGACCTGCAAGCTCATCAGAGCCGGGATTCTAATGGGGCTTGAGCGACGGCCGCCTGTTACGATTTCGAGGCGCGAATGAAGCCGAAGCTGCTCCTGCACCCGACGATCCTCGATCGCTACCTGCTGCGGGAGGTCGCTTCCCCGTTCCTGATCGGCCTGGTTCTCTTCACGTTCGTTCTCCTCATCCCTCAGCTCGCCCAGATCTCGGACCTGCTGGTCGGAAAAAGCGCTACGTGGACGGTCGTCGGCAAGCTGATTTTCAACATTCTTCCAAGCTTCTTCGCTCTCACGATCCCCATGGCGTTCCTGCTCGCGGTCCTTCTCGGCCTCGGCCGGCTCGCGAGCGAAAGCGAACTCATTGCCATGCAGGCGGTCGGTGTTTCGCCGTTCTTCCTTCTGAGGGGCCTGATTCTCCTTGGCCTCCTCGCTACCGGGGCCACCTATTACGTTCACGCCTTCTGGGTGCCCGACGCGAATCAGGAGTATCGCGAAACCGCGTTCGCCCTCGCCATTTCAAGGGCGCGGGGCGTCAAGCCTCGCGTGTTCATCGAGGACCTGCTCCCCCACCGGTCCCTCTACGTGACCGACGTCGAACTCGGCACCGGGGCCTGGAAAGACGCGCTGATCATCGATCGCCAGAATCCGGGGCGGCCGCGGATCTGGCTGGCGCGGCGGGGTGAACTCTCGATAAACCGCGACGAGAAACGCGTCGAACTCGAACTGGAGCAGGGCATGGCCTATTCGTTCGACCTGGTCGAGCGGAAGACCTACGACGTCCAACGTTTCGCGAAGGGCAAGTTCCCCATCGATTTCGGCCTGATCTTTCCCGACCTGCCCCTGTCGCGCGGCGATCGCGAGATGACGCCGGACATGCTTGTGAAAGAGATCGCCCGCTTCGAGAAGGAGGGGAATTTCGCGGAAGCCGCGCGCTACGCCGTCGAGTACCACAAAAAGTACGCCCTCTCCGTGGTCCCGCTCGTATTCGCGGTCATGGGCCTCGCCCTGATGCTGGGCGGTCGCCGCGACTCGAAACAATCGGCCTTCGGCCTCGCCATCGCTGTGATCTTCGCCTACTACATCCTCGAGCGACTCGGCGAACAGGCGGGTGACACGGGAGCTCTGCCGCCCGGCATCGCCGTATGGGCGGCCAACGTCATTCTCGGCGTGCTTGCGGCCTACCTTCTTTACCGTGCCCGTCGGGAGGGCACGGTGGATCCGTTCAGCTTCGGCGGCGTCAGGCACTGGGTTTCAAGCTGGTTCAGCGCCCGTCACCGCACCGGCGTTCGGCAGGGTTCGTCTATCAGCGCCCACCTCGTGGGCGTACTCGACCGGTACATCGGGCGTGAATTCGTGAAGATGCTCGCCCTCGCCACGGTCGCCCTGATGATCCTGCCCATTCTGCTCGAGTTCATGGATCTGCTCGACGACGTGCAGCAGAACCGGGTGAAGGGCGCCGTAGTCCTGAGCTATTTCCTATTCAACACGCCCTACTACCTCTTCTCTCAGATCCTGCCCATGGCGGTTCTCATCGCCACGCTCGCGACCTACGGGATCATGGCCCGGCAGAACGAGATCACGGCGATGAAAGCGACCGGCATCAGCATCCATCGCGCCGCGTTTCCAGCCCTCCTCCTCGCCCTCCTCGCCTCGGCGGTGATGTTCGTGGGCAACGACACCATCGTTCCGCCGTACCGGCGCCTGGCCCAGAGCCGGCATGACGTCATCAAAGGCCGTCCAGCCCGCTCGAACTCGGCTCTGGACCGCCGGATGGCGCTTGGCTCTGATGGCCGCTTCTACTCGTACAACCAGATCGCACCCTCGACCGACGCCGGGAGCGTCATCTTCCGCGGCCTTTCCGTTCTCGACATCGACCCCAAGACTTGGTCGCTGCGAGAGCACCTCATGGCCGACGAGGTGCGCTGGGACGGCAAGGTCTACGAGTTGTCACGCGGCTTCCGCCGTACCTTCACCGGAGGTTCCGC
>JAYUUU010000417.1:0-6847 GCA_043754395.1 Vicinamibacteria bacterium | reverse complement strand
TGCGCGCCGATCACCACGCAGCAGGCATAGACGCTTTCACCGCGATCGCGCGGTTTCTCGAGAATTCCCAGGACGGCAGTGATGTGCCGGGCCGCGCAGGCTTCCTGGACCGGACGCAGGTGATCGTCCTCGATCGTCACCGCCTGACGAAGGTACTCGGCATGGAGTTCCTTCTGACGCGCGTCGTTGAAACGGGCGCCGTCGGTGAGCTCAATCCAGAACGGGTAACCCGGAACCAGGCACTCACCGAAGCCGACAACCTGCCCGCCCTGATCAGCGGCCGCGTGGATGGCGGCCACGACCTTCTCGAGTGTGGCTTTTCGATTGAGCCACACCGGGGCCACCTGGGCGAAACCAACTACGAGCGGGGATGAGGATCGGGGCATGACGTGCGACCTCAGAGAAAAGTGGCGATGTCGTCGAGCGGCTTCTTCGTGATGTCCGGGACACGGACATCCTCTGCGGGATAGCCCACAACGAGGAGTAGATACGCGCGCTCGTTCGCGGGGCGCTTGAGAACGGTCGAGAGGAACCCCATCGGCGACGGCGTGTGGGTGAGCATCGCGAGACCGGCATGATGGAGAGCCGCGATCAGAAAGCCCAGAGCGATACCTACGGACTCGGTGACGTAGTAGTTCTTTACCTTTCGGCCATCGGGCAACACAGAGTAGTTCTGTGCGAAGACGGCGATGAGATACGGCGCGGCCTCAAGATAGGGCTTGAGCTCATCCGTGCCGAGAGGTGCTAACGCCTCGAGCCATTCGGGGGGCGCCTTGCCCGAGTAGAACTCACGCTCTTCGACCTCGGCGGCCTCGCGAATCTTCTTCTTGACCTCGGCATCGCTCACCACCACGAAGTGCCACGGCTGGAGATTGGCGCCCGAAGGAGCCGTGCCCGCGGCTCGAAGGCAGTCATCGATGACGTCGCGCGCAACCGGACGCGACGAGAACTCGCGCACGGTCCGACGACGCCGGATCTCCTCGTAGAAGTCCCGCGCTCGCGCCGTCATCTCGACGGGCGAATGCTCGACGAAGGTAGTCAAGGGGACGAAAGGTCTCGCCTCGGTCATGCGCATTCGTTTCCGATCAGGCTCGGCGGCGACGAGGGAAGGCCGGCGAGGCCGCCGATGCTGGTTTCGCGGTAGGCCTCATGGAGGTCAGCGCCCGTCTTCTTCATGGCCTCGATGACGTCATCAAACGAAATGTGATGCGCGCCGTCCGACAACATCGAGAACTCGGCGGAGTGAACCGCGCGGTCCGCCGCCACCGCATTGCGCTCGATGCAGGGGATCTGTACGAGCCCCGCGACCGGATCGCAGGTGAGACCCAGGTGATGCTCCATGCCCACCTCGGCCGCGTACTCGATCTGGTCGTTGGTCCCGCCCATGAGCTGAGCCGCGCCACCCGCGGCCATGGCGCAGGCCGCGCCCACCTCGCCCTGGCATCCGACTGCCGCGCCGGAAATACTGGCGTTGGTCTTGATGAGGTTGCCGATAAGACCCGCGGTTGCGAGTGCGCGGAGGATCGCGGGCTCGTTCGCGGGCAACGTCTCGCGCAGATAACGCATCACCGCGGGAAGGACACCCGAACCGCCGCACGTGGGTGCGGTTACCACCACGCCACCCGCTGCGTTCTCTTCACTCACCGCGAGGCCGTAGGCCGACAATGTCCCCGTGCGCGCGAGCAGGCCGCCGCGGGCCACCGCGCGCGCGTGATAGCTCCTCGCCTTGCGGGGCAGCTTTATGACGCCGGGCAGGATTCCCTTGCCCTGAAGTCCCCGGTCGATCGCCGCTTCCATCGCCTGGTGGATTCCGCCAAGGAACTTCCAGACATCGGCGCCTTCACACTCTTCGACGTACTGCCATATCTCGAGACGATGGTCGCGGCAATGAGCGAGGATGTCGGTCATCTTCGAGAGTGCGTACACTCCGCGCGGCGTCCAGTCGTCCACATCGTGCTCGCGGATCGCCCCGCCACCGACCGAGTAGACCTTCCACGAAGCCTTAACGTGACCGGCCTCGTCCCGCGTCTCGAACAGCATGCCGTTTGGGTGCCGGGGCAGGCGCTCGCGCATGTTGAAGAGGATCTCGTGCGGTCGATCGCCGAAAGCGTCCTCGAGGACCTTGTCGGTGAGGTGGCCCTTGCCCGTCGCGGCGAGCGAACCATAAAGAGTGACCCGATAGCGCGCCGCTCCCTCATGGCGCGACAGGAACAGATCCGCGGCGCGCCGCGGACCCATCGAATGAGAAGAGGACGGGCCGTTGCCGATCCGAAACAGTTCACGAATGGATTCCACGCCGAGAGCTTAAGGCGTGATTACGAGAGACTTGACGAGCCCCGCGTACACCTCCACCGCCTCGTGGAGGTCGGCCTTCAGGATGTACTCGTCCGCGGTGTGGGCATCGTGGATCGAACCAGGGCCGAAAAGCATCGGCTGACCCCACGCCGAGAGGTACGGGATATCCGTACCGAAGCGAACCACGATCTCCCCGCGACCGAAGCCGGGGATCACCTTCAGATGAATCGGCTCGCTGGTGGAACCCGTCTCGATCGTTACGCGGTCGCCCGCGACCCTCGCGACCTCGGCATGAATGTCTGCCGAAGGCGTGACCGTTCGGAACATGACCTCCGCGGCGGCCGAGGGAGGGACGATGTTCGCCTTGAGACCGGCGTGAATCGTCCCGATGTTCATGGTGGTGGGGCCGAGCACGGGATCTTCGGGCCACGCCGTCGCGCGCAGATCCGCGAGCACATCGAGAAGTTTCAAGACCGCCGACTCGCCCAGTTCGGGATACGCGGCATGCGCGGCGCGACCCGAGGCGTGAAGCGTGATGCGGAGAACGCCTTTCCCCGCGACGGCCTGCTTGAAATCTGTCGGCTCAGCATTGATGATGAAACGATTCCGGCCCGGTGTGGTGTTCGCGACCTTCGCTCCATCGCCGCCCTCTTCCTCACCCGCGAGAAAGAGAAGCCCGAAGTCCTTGACGCCGTCCGCCCTGAGCTTGAGGGCCGCGAAGATCTGCGCGGCAATGAGTCCCTTCGCGTCGCAGGCCCCGCGGCCGAGGACGCGGTCGGCAGTTTCGCTCGACGGGATATGCGGCGGAACACAGTCAAGGTGCGTCGAGAGAGTGACGAGGGGGTCGCCCACGCGAGCGATGACGTTGAACCTTCCCGGCGAAACGCTCTGACGTTCCACCGCGAAACCAGCGCTTTCGAGAGTGGATGCAACCGCCTCGCACAGCGGTCCTTCTTCCCAGGTCGTCGAGGGGATGTCGATCAGGGCGCGGAGGAGAGCGACGGGGTCTTTGAGAGGCAGGGTCACGGGAACCACCCTATCGCGGTCCGGGTTCCAGGATCGAGACGTCCACCAGGTCCTTTGGACGTCCGGCCGCGCGCTTGTTTACGATCAGGTCGCCGCGACCCAGTACGGGGACCAGCAGGTCGGAAAAGCGGAAAGTGACCCGCCGCTCCCATGCTGATTGGAAATCGACCCCCGAGATGCTGGTGAGAATGTCGATGCGCCGGGGCGGCAGACCAATCTGGATGACGCCCTCGGGGTTGGATAGGTCGGAGAGGGAGACGTTCAACGCTGCAAGGGGAGCTCCAAAGTCGGCGAGTGCCTGAAACACGCGGCGCGCGTTCGGGCTTTCGCGATCGATCCAGATGTCGATGTCGCCTGTGGCCCGGGGAACGCCATGCGCCGCCATCGCGTGAGCGCCGACGACGAGGAACCGTGCGTCCTCCTTCAGGAGGCAACGGAGGAAGTCGATGAAGTCTTCGTTCAATCAACCTCTGGCGTGCCGAGGCGACGGAGTCGGACCGGCCAGGTTGCCCGAGGAGTGCGTTCGGGCATTCCCGAGGCCTCGTAGGCATCGAGGGTCAGGGACCACACCATTCCGATCCTTTCCTCAGGAGTTGTCTGAGCCGACAGATCATCCGAGGGCTCCTCGCCGAGCTTGAAGCGGCGAACCGGCCAGGTCGAACGGCGAAGGCGGCGGGCTTCTTCCGGGGTCTGATTCACGGCGGGCGCAGAAGTCATCGGTTACAGACGATTCTAGTTCTTCGGCTTGGGCATCGCTAAGATTCGCGGGCGATGGGAATGTGCGCGGGGTCGTTCAAGGAGGCGAGCGAGTGCCTCGAAGCGGCGCTTACGGGAGGGACGCGAAGGGCCATCCTCGACGAAGTCTCGAAGGCGAAGACCTTCGATCGGGCCACGCGTCACCTGCGCGACTTCATGCGGGTCCACCGCTTTGATGCCGCCGGGACCACGCTCTTCTCGGCGCGATGGGTGAAACACCTTGATCACGTGACCCGGGGCGACGGGTTCCATGCCCTGCATGACTGGGACGGAAAGGCCGATCGGTTCAACGACGACACCATCCCGGTCGAGGTGACGAACTTCGTGGAGCGCATGATCCGCCCGAAGGATCATGCCGAGGGGCGGTTCGTCCTCGCCCTGCTCCTCGACTACTACTTCTCGCACCTTATCGGTCTGCTGGCGCTTCGGGCCTGGGACGAGGGTGATGCGAACAAGAACCTCACCACGGTCTCCCGCCTTCTCGCGGCTCTGCAGGGGCCCGAGGGAAGCGGCCAGATCTTCGCGCGCAGCGCGGAGACACTGATTCTGATCGCGACGTCGCACTTCGAGCCGGATGTGACCGCCTACGACCGTTTGCTCGCGAAGATCGAGAGGCTCGGCGAGTCGCATCGCGTGACAATCTCGCTGGCGCACGCGAGGATCCTGGGTTCCCATCTGCGGTTCGGTCTCGAAGTCACGTGCGCAGGAGAGATCACGGCGCTTCGAGAGGACAATATCCCCGACTACCCCTGGCTGTGTTTCGCTTTGCGAACGCTGTTCGAAGCCTACGCGGTCTGCGCGCGGTCGGAAGAGGCATCCGCGGAACGCCAGGCAATCAGCGAGGCCCTGCTCATTGGCCTGATGCCGGACGCGTCTGCGTTCCTTGGCAGCCTTCCCCCCGAGGCGCTCACGTCACGCGAATCCGATCTGGCGGGAATCCGCGAACTGTTCGCGAGGCATCAATCGAGCCTGCTCGCGGACTTCGAGGCCCATCGCCCTACGCTCACCGAATACTCCCCGCTCTCATTTACCTTCAACTTCCCGCACAACCTGGTGAAGGGCATCGTGGTCGACGCCGCGCGGCGCGGCATTGCCTGGCCCCTCGCGCTCGAGGATCTCGTGACCGCCGTTCCGCGCACACCGGAGCTCGATCTCGCGCGTCGGTCCCTCGCCACGACGCTCATGGGTTATGCGCTCGCGAATCCCGACACGATCCGCGGGCAGCCACATCCGGCGATCGTCTGCGACCCGGCGGCAGGCGTTCGAGCGTTCGGGAGCGCGCTCCGCGGGCTAGGCGCGCCTCAGTGGAGAACTACTCGGCTGTCGGTCCCTTGAGCCGGCCTCGCCACCAGGCGACAAAAGCGCGGGCCATGCGGTGGGTGAGGAGAAGAGTGACGCCACCCACGACGAGCGAGAGGGGGATGAGGCCGTAGCCTCCCACCACCTCCATACCTGGGCCGATGGTGGAAACCGCCCCGAAGGCCGTTGGCACACCGTCACGCAGGATCAGGCCCACGTTGTGCGGGAAGATCGGTTTGAGCGCGGCCACGATGATGAAGCCAAGGCCAATGGCGTAGCCGACGAGCAGCACGAGGGCCGCGAGAAAACCCTGCAGCGAGGTCGCGACCAGCCACAACGCGCGGAACATCGGCACCGGCCGACCTGTGGCCACCGCTTCCTCGAAAGTGATCTCCGCGGCGTAGGCCTGGGCCACTTTCATCGGCGGCCCGAGATGCTGCAGCACGCCTTCAAGCGCGGCCTTCTCGTCGACCGAGCCTTCGATCCTCGCCACCCGCTCGAGGATGTGCGACTCCACTTCGCGGATCGATTCCTGGGCCATCTCCTTCGACATGAAGGTGGCGAGAGACCGGTGCAGCACGAACAGGTACCCGCGAATCCGGAGTTCTCCCGCTTCACTGAGTTTCATCGCACCGCTCCCCGCGCCTGCCTGGCCAGCGCATCCAGTTTCCCGGCGAAGATTGTCCATTGCCGCATCATTGTGTCCAAGCGCTCCCCGCCCTCGCGGGTCAACTGGTAATACTTTCTGGGATGGGGGCCCTCGTCGGCGACCCATTCAGTCACCAGCAGCCCCTGGCGGGCCAGACGGGCAAGCAAAGGGTAGACCGTCCCTTCATTCAGCACGAGATCCGTCGTCTCCTCAAGGTGCCGGATGATCTCGAACCCGTAGCGAGGCGGACCCGTGAGGGTCAGCAGGACCGCGAATTCGAGCCCGCCCCGCCTCAGCTGTTCCTGCCAGTTCTCCAGTGTCATCCTGATACCTCGCGTCACAAGGCACTACGGGATCACAGTGACGGAACGACGCCCTGCGATTGAGCGCTCGCCTGTCGGAGCGCGAAGGCTGCATCTTGGTTCAGAGTAGCGAAGAACGCGGTCTCCAGCACAAAGAGAAGGCAAAGCCCACCAATCGCGTGGTCGACGCGTTGAGGCGTGACCCATCTCGCGCGCGGCTGGCTCAGGACCTCCAGATCCTCGATCGGCGCGCCTTTGGTTGATGACAAGACAATTCAGTTTTCGAAAAGCGCGAGAACGGCTGCTCGCCGGCCCCCCACCCGGGGACGTCGCGCTCCGCAAACGGAGTTCTCACCCGCGAAACGCCGTTTGAACTCGTGGCTACACCGGTGATTTCGGGATTGCTTCCTCGCCTTCGGTAGATGAGCTTCCTGCTGAGAAACCCGAGCGAATACGGCCCATTTCAGGCCGGTTTCTGAAATTGGGGTTTGGGCGCGGATGGAGCGTGGCTGGCCATCGA
>JAYUUU010000416.1:0-6447 GCA_043754395.1 Vicinamibacteria bacterium | reverse complement strand
AGAACGCCGGATCGTCACTCGCGTCCGACCCGGCGACGACGACGACGATCTCACGCTCTCGAGCCATTCCGATCATTCGTGCCGCCGCCTGCCGCATCCGGCCGAGACACATCTTCGAAAGATAGTTGAAGTTGTCTTCGAAGATCACCAGAGCGGCCGGACGCACCCGGTCCATGAGAGCGCCGCACTCAGCCTCGCAGGACGCGAGCATCGCATCGAAGAAGGCGACGTCGAAGCCGCGGTCGCGGAGAACCGCGGCCGCGATCAACGACCCAAGCGGCGGGACAGGCTGTCCTGCCTCCTGAAGCTTCGGGTCGAAGGCCTGGAAATACGACTGCGCCACGAGGACGCGCCTCGGGTTTATTTCTCGTCCCTCTGGCATGGTTTCCTTAGGGCTCTGCGGTAGCGCTCCCGCTGCGGACAGAAGAGGTCCCCGGGGAGTCTTGAGAGGCTACTTCTTACCGCAGGTCGTGTCACCCGTTCCCGTAGCACAGCGTCTGGCGCCGTCGGAGAAAGTGGAACAGAAGAAGCCCGCGCGACAATCGGGGTCGTTCGAGCAGGTCCCGCACTCCTCGGTGGAGGCGCAGGAGGACATGGCCCCGATGATCAGGGCGGCGATGAGTGCCATTACGCGTTTGGGAATCATTGAGTTGAGAAATAAGGAATAAAGCAATAAGGAATCATGAATGAATTCTTTCGCTCCTCAAGGATCTGAGAGAATCACCGGATTGTAATGAGCGAAGCCAACAACTGGAAACACACGCTGAACCTGCCGCAGACTTCCTTCCCCATGAAGGCGAATCTGCCGGACTCAGAGCCTAAGCGCCTTTCTGCCTGGAAGTCGAGGAATCTTTACGCCCGCATTCGCGAGGCGCGCAAGGGTAAACCCCAGTGGATTCTGCATGATGGCCCGCCCTACGCGAACGGGCACATCCATCTCGGGCATGTCGTCAACAAAACTCTCAAGGATCTTTCGCTCAAACGCAGCTCGATGTTGGGCTTCGACGCCCCTTTCACCCCGGTTTGGGATTGCCATGGCCTGCCCATCGAGCTCCAGGTCGACAAGAGCCTCGGCTCGAAAAAGAACGAGATGTCTCCCGTGGCTTTCCGAAAGGCCTGCGAGGCCCACGCCCGTAAGTTCGTGGGAATCCAGGGCGAGGAGTTCGAGCGGCTGGGCGTCACCGCCGAGTGGACCCATCCCTACTTCACGATGGCCCACTCATATCAGGCCACGATCGTTCGCACACTTTCGAAGTTCGTGGAGCGCGACCTCGTCTACAAGGCGAGGAAATCCGTGCACTGGTGCCTCTCCTGCAAGACCGCACTCGCTGAAGCCGAGATCGAGTACGAGGAAAACCACATCTCGCCCTCGGTCGATGTCCGGTTCCCCTTGAGCGACAACGGCGTCGCGACGCTCGCGGCGAAAGTCCCGGCACTCGCCACTCGGAAGGTTCACGCCATCACGTGGACGACGACTCCGTGGACGCTTCCCGCGAACCGCGGCCTCGCTTTCAATCCGGAACTCGAGTACGGCTTTTATGAAGAGTCGCCGGGCGGACCGATCGCGATCATCGCCACCGGCCTCAAGGACGCGACCATCTCGCGAGCGCGCACGGTGCTGGCGCTTCCTCTGGGCGATCCTTTGGCCACGGTCAAGGGCGACGTCTTCGAGGGCCTCGACTTCTCTCACCCGTGGATCGACCGGACCTCTCCCGGCGTCCTCGCCGACTATGTGACCCTCGACGCGGGCACCGGAATCGTCCACACCGCCCCCGGCCACGGCGCCGATGACTACGACACGGGCATCAAGTACGGACTCGAAGTGGACTGCCCGGTCACCGACCGCGGCTTCTTCACCGCGGACGTCGAGCACTTCGCCGGCCAGAAGATCTGGGACGCGAATCCGAAGATCACGGAGTTCCTCCGCGGACGCGGCGCCCTCGTCTCGACCGTCGCCTACAGCCACTCATACCCCATCTGCTGGCGCTGCAAGAATCCCGTCATCTTCCGGGCCACCGCTCAGTGGTTCATCGCCATGGACCGCCGCGGTTTCCGCGAAAAGGCCCTGGACGAGATCAAGAAGACGCGCTGGATCCCGGGTTGGGGCGAGGACCGTATCCGCAACATGATCGCGGCGCGACCCGACTGGTGCATCTCCCGTCAGCGACTCTGGGGCGTGCCCATCCCCGCCGTCTACTGCATCGCCTGCGAAGAGCCCCATCTCGAGACGTCGATCCTGTCGCGGGTGTCCGACCTCTTCGATAAGGAAGGCGCCGACTCGTGGTTTGCCCGTGAGATCAAGGACTTTCTGCCCGAAGGCTTCAAGTGCCGCAAGTGTTCTGGAACCGAGTTCCGACGAGAGAACGACATTCTCGACGTCTGGTTCGATTCGGGCTCGCTTCATGCCGCTCTCGAAGCGCATCCCGACCGAAAGGTTAAGGCGGTTGCCGATCTCTATCTCGAAGGCTCCGACCAGCATCGGGGGTGGTTCCATTCTTCCCTGCTCGTGAGCGTGGGCACGCGCGACCACGCCCCGTTCAAGGCAGTCCTCACCCATGGCTTCACCGTCGATGGCGAAGGGCGGAAGATGTCCAAGAGCCTCGGCAACACGGTCGAAGCGGACAAGGCGATGAAGCAGTACGGAGCTGACGTGCTGCGTCTGTGGGTATCGATGGTCGACTTCCGCGAGGACATGCGGATCTCCGACGAACTTCTCAAGCGGGTGGCCGAGGCGTACCGCAAGGTCCGCAACACCTGCCGCTTCCTGCTCTCGAATCTCTTCGACTTCGATCCCGCTTTGGGCCATCAGGTCACCGAGCCGCTCGATCAATACGCCCTCGCGGTTCACGCGGAGTTTGAGACCCGGATCAGAAAGGCCTACGAAGAGCACGACTACCACGCCCTTCACTCGCTGCTCGTGCAGTACTGCACCGTCGACCTCTCCGCCTTCTACATGGACATTCTCAAGGATCGTCTCTACTGCGACGCGACGAGCGGCTCGAGGCGCCGGTCCGCCCAGGCCGCGATGTTCCGTATCGCGGATGGCCTCGCGAGGTTCATGGCTCCCCTCCTCGTCTTCACCGGCGACGAGATCTACGAATCGCTCCACAAGGCCGAACCGGGGACCGTCCATGAGCGGGAGTTCCCCTCAGCTCTCGCTCCGGACACCGCCGTCCTCGATGCCTGGAAGCCTCTGCTCGCGGCTCGCGAGACGGCCCTCAAGGCGATGGAAGTCGCACGTGCGGCCAAGACGATCGCGTCGTCCCTCGATGCCGCGCTCATGATCCGAGGATCAGCTAAGGCTCTCGCCCCGCTCCGCGCCCACGAAGCGCTGCCCGCTCCTTATCCTGGGAACCTCGCGAATCTCTTCATCGTGAGCGGCGTGACGCTCGAGGAGGGCTCAGGCGACGAGGTTCAAGTTGAGGTGCGGAGGGCCTTTGGAGTGAAGTGCACCCGTTGCTGGACTTATGCCGCCGCGGCGGACCCCGTCCTAGGCGGCGATCCGCGCGCTCTGTGTCCCCGTTGCACTTCGGTAGTCGCGGGAGGGTCCACCAGGTGAGGGCCCTAGCTCTTCCCCTCTTCATTGTCCTGTTCGACCAGGCGACGAAATGGCTGGTGGTCCAACGGCTCCCACTCTACGAGGACCTCCCTCTGATCTCAGGACTTCTGAGCCTTCAGCACGTGCGCAACTCGGGCGCGGTGTTCGGTTTTCTCTCCGGCGCCCAGATCCCGTTCAAGCCCTACGTCTTCGCCCTGACCAGTGCCCTGGCCCTGGCGGCCCTCACGTATTACGCGCGCACCATCCCCGCCGAGGAGAAGCTCCCGCGTTTCGCTCTGAGCCTCGTAATCGGCGGCGCTATCGGCAATCTCATCGACCGCCTCCGCTTCGGCTATGTGGTCGACTTCGTAAAGGTGTACTGGGAAACCCACGTATGGCCCAACTTCAACGTAGCCGATTCGGCGATCAGCATCGGCCTCGTCCTTCTGATCATCGATTCCTTCCGGCCGCGCGAGCGCGAGGCGGCCGGAGCGGCAAAAGCGCCCTCGGCCCCCGCCGCCTGATCTCCGGCTGCAATAACTGACGCAAGGCAAACTCCAGAATGTTTCCGAAACTCTTCACGATTCCCGCCTTCGACCTGTTCGGTCGCAACCTCGGGCCCTTCTCCCTCCACATGTACGGCGTTTTGCTGGTGGCGGCTCTCCTGGCCGCGTTGTGGCTCGCGGGGAGGCTCGCGCGACGCGAGGGCCTCGACGCCCAGAAGGTTCAGGACCTCGGCATCGCTTCGATCATCGCCGGCCTCGTGGGCGCCAAGCTCCTTCTGGTCATCGTCGACTTCGACCAGTACCGGACGAGCCCGCGAGCGCTTTTAGACGTCCTCCAAAGCGGCGGTGTTTTCTACGGCGGGCTTCTGGGCGCCCTTCCCATCGCCTGGTGGTACATCAGGAAGCATGGTCTGCCTCTCTTCCCCACCCTCGACGTGATGGCCCCTGCGGTGGCTCTTGGTCAGTCGATTGGCCGGCTTGGATGCTTCGCGGCCGGTTGCTGCTTCGGCGCACCCTCCACCGCACCCTGGTCCGTGATCTTCCACAATGAGGACGCGCACGCCCTCGTCGGCGTTCCCCTTGGCGTTCCGCTCCACCCGTCTCAACTTTACGAGTCGCTTGGCACTCTCGTGCTCCTTTTCATTCTTCTCGCGGTTCTCAAGAAGCGGAAGTTTCCGGGCCAGGTCGCTGCGATGTATCTCATCCTTTATGCCATGCTCCGGTTCTCTCTCGAGTTCTTCCGCGGCGACGTGGCGCGCGGCACGGTGTTTGGAGGAGTGCTGAGCACGTCCCAGTTCATCGCCATAGTCGTGGTCTTCCTGACCCTCGCCGCCCTCCCTCTCATTGCGAAGCGAAAGCCCGAAGCGGTCTGAGAATCCATCCGGGGAGGCACGCCTCCTCGAGGTGGATGCGCATCTGGCCGGACTGCGGGTCGACAAGGCGCTAGCAGCGTCCTTCACCGATCTGTCGCGGTCCAGGCTGTCCGCGCTGATCGAAGGTGGCGCTGTGCGGTTGAACGGCGGCCTACCCAAGGCCGCGACGAAGCTGCGTCCCGGCGACCGGCTCGAACTCCTGGTGCCTGCCGTGGTGGCGTCAAACCTTGTTCCTGAAGCTGCCGATCTGAAGATCCTGTTCGAAGACAAAGACCTCCTCGTGGTGTCGAAGCCCGCGGGCGTGGTGGTCCACCCGGGGGCCGGAACATCAGGCGGAACGCTCGCAGCCGCCCTGCTCGCTCACTGCGGCTCCTTGTCGCAGATCGGAGGCGTGATGCGGCCGGGGATCGTGCACCGCCTCGACAAGGGGACGTCAGGGCTTCTCGTCGTGGCGAAGAACGATCACGCTCACCAGGCACTCTCTACTCAATTCAAGAGCCGGACAGTCACGAAGATTTACGCCGCCCTCTGCCTCGGCACACCGCGTCCCGCGCGAGGTTCCGTGAAGCTCTCCATCGGTCGCGACCCCCGGAATCGTCAGCGAATGGCGATCACGAACCGAGGACGCGCCGCTCACACGGATTACGAAGTGGTGGAGCCACTCACAGGAGCGAGCGTTCTCCGTCTCACTCTTCATACCGGGCGCACCCATCAGATCCGAGTCCACATGGCGGCGCTCAAGTGCCCTCTTGTCGGCGATCGCACCTACGGAGCCGCAGCCCTCGCCGCGCGGGCGCCCAGCGCGGTCAGAGAGGTCCTCGGTGCATTCCCAAGACCCGCGCTGCACGCCGAGGTGCTTGGATTCGAACATCCCACGACCGGCGAGCCTCTGCGTTTCGGGGAGCCGTGGCCGGAGGATCTTGAAGTTTTGCGGGAGACCCTCCGCAAGGCCGCAACTCAAGGGGCTGGAGGAGAGAGGCGATGAAGACCGTCTTCACGGGACCGGTGTTTTCCATCGAGAGCGGAATCCTGAGAGAACCGGGCGGCGTGAAAGCACGGCGCGACATCATCCGCCATTCGGGATCGGTCGCGGTGCTCCCGGTTGGCGAGGATGGGAGGATCACGCTGATCCGGCAATACCGGTGCGCCTTCAGCGTCAGCATGATCGAGTTGCCCGCCGGTCGCATCGACCGAGGGGAGACGGCCCTACTGGCTGCGAAGCGCGAGTTGCGGGAAGAGGTGGGGCTTGGAGCGCGGAAGTGGGAACGCTTGTTGAAGATGATTCCAAGCCCTGGATTCTGCGACGAGACCGTGACGATCTACCGGGCGAGCGGCCTCTTCCCGAGTGTCGCGGAGCCCGACCCCGACGAACGAATCGAGATCCTCACCCTGCCCCTTTCACGAGCACTTTCCGCGAGGCGCGCCGGAAAGATCGACGACGCGAAAACCGTGATCGCGCTTCTGCTCGAAGAGCGCAGACGAAAAAGCTAGAGCGTCTGCTCCATCACGATGATGTGCTTGACGCTCGACC
>JAYUUU010000415.1:0-2389 GCA_043754395.1 Vicinamibacteria bacterium | reverse complement strand
CAGGAAGGAGAGGTCACGGTGATCGTCTGGCGCGATCTGCGTTTCGCGGATCGGCGTCAAAGCGGCTTCTTCTGCGAGGTGAGGGTCGACGCCGCGGGACGCATCCTCTTAGAGCGGGTTGTCTTCTAGCGGGGATCAGCCGGGTCATCGAGCCAGTGCGGCGCGAACAGGCCGATATCATCGCTCTCGTGCCGAAGATCTCCGCCGTCCTGATCGCCCAGAACGAAGAGGACCGCATCGACGCGGCGCTTCGAAGCGTCGCTTTCTGCGACGAGGTTCTGGTGGTCGATGGCGGCTCGCGGGATCAGACCGCCGCGCGGGTGAGCACTTCCGGGGCGAGGCTTCTCGAGCGGCCTTTCGATGGCTTCGTGGCGCAAAAGAACTTCGCGGTGAGCCAGGCCCGCTACGACATCGTCCTCTCGCTCGACGCAGACGAGGAAGTGAGCCACGCGCTGCGGAAAGAGATTGAGACGGTGTGCAAAGGCGAAACCCTCGGCATGCCCGGCTACCGCATTCCCCGCGTGACTCATTACATGGAGCGCGAGATCCGGGGCACCGATTGGTATCCCGATTGGCAGCTCCGCCTTTTCGACCGTCGCCTTGGTCGATTCGATGGCGATCTGGTTCACGAGTCGGTGAAAGTGGACGGAGCCGTGGGCCGGCTCAAGGGAGAGATCATCCACCGGCCCTACCGCGATGAGGCCGATCATCTGCGCCGCATCGACCGGTACACGACGCTCTGGGCGGAAGGGGCGTACCGCAAGGGCCGCCGCGCGATGAGCGGTTTCGGCGAAGCCGCGTCTTTCTTCGCGTTTCTTCGGAACTACTTTCTGAAGGGCGGAATCCTGCTGGGCTCGGTTGGCCTCAAGGTTTCGCGGCTGAACGCGCTCTATGTGCGGCAGAAGTTCGCCAAGCTTGAGGCTCTCGAGGCCGCGGCGAAGCGATCCTCATGAGGATCCTGCACATCGACACCGCGACCGAGTGGCGCGGAGGTCAGAATCAGATTGTCCTGACCGCCGAGGGACAGATCGCGCGCGGGCACGAGGTGATGGTGTTCGCGAACGCGGAGGGGCGGCTCGCCGAGCGGGCGTCGCTCGCGTCCTTGCCCGTGCACAAAGCGAGTGTGGGTCGCGGTGATCTCTCGTGGCGCACGCTTCAGGCGGTTCATGGAGCCGTGAAGGCCTTCTCTCCAGATGTCCTTCATATTCACGAGTCGCATGGCCTCCTTGCCGCGATCCTCGCCGCGCGCCGCGTGGCGCACCGGCCGCGCCTCGTGGCCAGCCGGCGGGTTGATTTCTCTCTTCGCTTCGCCTCGCGATTCAAGTACGCCCAGATGGACCGTGTGCTCGCGGTTTCTGAAGGCGTGCGGAAGGTCCTGATCGAAGGAGGGCTCGCACCCGAGAAGGTGGCGCTCGTGCACGAAGGTGTGAGAGATCGTCCCCCGGCGCCCGGGGGGCGCGAGACCCTTGTGAGCCTGGGCGTGCCTATGGGTGTGCCGGTTGTAGGGAATGTGGCTCAACTCGTCGATCACAAAGACCATGCGACCCTGGTGCGCGCCGCGGCGATCGTGCTCAAGAGTCTGCCCGAGTGCCGGTTCCTGTTTTGCGGCGCCGGTCCGCTGCGCACGTCGCTCGACGCTCTCGCCCGCTCGCTCGGGATTCGCGACCGGATCATCTTCGCGGGCTTCCGGAGCGACCTGGATGCTCTCATTCCCTGCTTCGACGTTTTCTGCCTCTCCTCCCATCTTGAAGGGCTCGGCACGTCGGTCCTCGACGCGATGTGCTTCTCAAGACCGGTGGTGGCGACGAGTGCCGGTGGAATACCCGACGCCGTCACCGATGGCGAGACGGGCCGGCTCGTCCCGCCCCGCGATCACGAAGGCCTCGCCCGAGCCCTCGGCGAGACGCTGGCCTCCCCCGAGACGCTTGCAAGGTTCGGCGCGGCGGGCCGAGCCCGCTTCCTGAAAGACTTCACCAGCGCCGCGATGACAGACGCGACCATTGCCAGTTATGCGTGGCGTTGACAAACGAGCGAGCAGCAGCGAGCGACTTTGCTCTCGAGTGGGACAGCACAGCTGTCCCGCTCAGGAACGGCCCCGCCCCCCCACAAACGAGCGAGCGCAGCGAGTGACTTTGCGTTGGAAGGCTCGGCGCAGCCGAGCCAGACAAAAAACCCCCCGTCGCTTCGGCCGGAGTAGATCCGGCCTCCGCTCAGTTGCGGTTTAGCCGAGGAGGCCGGAGAGGAACAGCGTTCCGAAGTGGAGGGTGAGGACGGCCTTGCCTTCGAACTTTCCGTGGCCGGGCGTGACGTCGATCAGCATGTGGTCGGCCGGGGCGATCTTCGCGTTGAAGATCGACTCGAGTTTGATGACCTTGGTGGGATCGGGAGT
>JAYUUU010000414.1:0-2926 GCA_043754395.1 Vicinamibacteria bacterium | reverse complement strand
ACATCGTCAACCTTGGCCAGGAGCTGAGCGAGTCCGCGTTCGCTGACGTGGTGAAGAAGCTCGTCGCGATCCTTGAAATAAAGGTACAAGGTCCCCTTCGAGATTCCGGATTCGTCCGCGATGTCCTGCATCGTCGCGGCTGCGCCCTTCCGGGCGATCGCCCGAAGCGCCCCCTCGGTGATCGACTCGACACGGAAGCGCTCGAGGACGGCTTCTCTTGTCTCTGACGGGGTGGTCACTTGAATTACCGGCAGTCATTCTACTGACGGCCCGGTCATTCGCGCAAGATATTCTTCGCTACTTGGTCGCTATTGGTCCCACTTTGGCCTGATATTCGGCGGCGACGCGCCACGAGGCGAACGCAAAAGCGGCCTGGGCGGCCAGGCTCAAAAGCTCCCCAAGCAGTTGAATCAGAATGTTTTGTGGAGCCAGGAGCCGCAGCGCGACGAACAGTGCATTGCCCACGAGGTTGAGCCCGAAGAGTCCGGCAGCCATGTGGAGTTGCCGTTTCCAGCCAAGAGCCCCTCCCACCAAACAGGTGACTGCGTTCCCGATGAGGGCGAGGGCGATGAGGACCGAATTGCCCTCTTCGGCTCCTTCGACGGCAGTGTTGAGGTAGTAAGCGGCGCCGAGGCAAAGCCAGGAGATAACCGAGGGGAAGATCCAGGGATCCCTCCGGATGACTCGCTTCGAAGCCGTGGCCCGTGCGCGCGCCATGGCGGCCGCCATGAGAACGAACCCGGGGCCTGCGAACACGTACAAGGACGCGGCGAGGAGGGGAATCTCCTGCCCGGTGAGGGCGAGAGTGAGGTTCGAGAAAGCGCGCGCGAGCCCGCCGAGCATCACCAGCGCGAAACCCGAAAGCGCAATCACTCGACATCGCGGATCCAGTCGGTCGACGAGTTGCGCCAGGAAGAAAAGCCCGAGGGAAAGAAAGAAGACGGGCGCAAAGTCCAAAAGCGCCAACGCGATTGCGATTGCCTGCAAGCGCGCCGATTTTAGGGGCTCGGACTTGTCCTCCCGCTACCGGGGACTCAAACCTCGCCCACGTGCAGCCACGCGATGCCGAAGGTGAGCGGGCTCGACGCCACGTTCTTAAGGCCCGCCGCCCGCATCAAGTCGGCGAAGCCTTCGGGTGTTTCGAAGTTCGCGACGGACTTCGGGAGATAGGAGTAGGCCTCGCGGCTGCTAACGAGCGCGCCGATCTGCGGCAGGACGTAATTGAAGTAGAGGCGGAAGATCGTGCCGACCAGTCCCTTCGTCTCGTGGAACTCGAGCACCACCACACGCCGGCCCGGCCTGACCACTCGACGCATCTCGCGCACGCCCTGAGCGCGGTCGAGAACGTTGCGGATGCCGAACGAGATGGACGCGCCGTCGAAACGCGCGTCCTTGAAGGGGAGTCGCTCGGCATCGCCCTGGCAAACCCGCGCGTCATGGAATCCCGCACCCATGAACTTCGGCCGCACGAGGCGCAGCATCCCGAACGACAGGTCGGCGCCGACGCTTCTCGAGGCGCCAGTGGTCACTTCCTCGAGCAGCAGATCCCCGGTCCCGGTGGCGAGGTCGAGAACGCGGTCGCCGGGCCTGACATCGAGTGCGCGCACCGCCTGCTTGCGCCAGGCCACGTCCACCCGCGCCGACAACACTCGGTTCAAGACGTCGTACCGCGGGGCGATCGCATCGAACATGGCGCGAACGTTCTCCTTTTCGGGCCTCCCAGGAGTGGGAGCAGCGCTCGTCATCTCAAGAGTCCCGCGGCCACCACGGTGAGAAGGTACAAGACGCCGATCCAGCCATTCACGATGAAGAAGGCCGCGTCGATTTTCGAGAGGTCGTCCGCCTTGACCAGTGAATGCTCATAGATAAAGAGAAGAGCGATCAAGACAAGCCCGGCGAGGTAAGTCCAATGGAGAGCCTCAACCACGGTCAGAGCAAGGAGACTCGAAAGAGCGATCACGTGCGCGACACGCGCAAGTAACAGGGCCCGCGGTATCCCGAACCTGGCGGGAATCGAATGGAGTTTCATCTGCTGATCGAACTCCACGTCCTGACAAGAGTAGAGGATGTCGAAACCGCCCACCCAGAAGAGGACGGCGAGACCGATGAGGATGGGAGTGAGATCGAACTGACCACGCACCGCGAGCCAGGCCCCCACAGGTGCGATGGCGAGCGATAAGCCAAGCACGACGTGAGACAACATCGTGAAACGCTTGGTGAACGAGTAGCCGAACACGATGACGAGAGCCACCGGCGACAGCGCGAGACAAAGCGGGTTGAGCCGCCATGCCGCGATGACGAGGACCCCGCTCGACAGGATCACGAAGAGCAGGACCTGCGACTTCGAGAGTGCGCCCACTGGAATCTCGCGGTTCGCGGTGCGTGGGTTCAAGGCATCGATGCCGGCATCGATCCATCGATTGAAGCCCATGGCGGCGCTACGGGCTCCCACCATCGCGACGATGACCCAGACGAGTTTGGCGGGCTCGAAACCGTCTCGAAGCGTTGCGAGGAAGAACGATGCGAGGGCGAAAGGGAGAGCGAAGATCGAATGCGAGAACTTGATCATCCGGCCGTAAGTCGCGACCCGGCTCGTCAAGGAGGCGGTCACGCGATGCCTCGAGCCGGCGCGGCTTCGTTCAGCAGGAAGGCCATGGGGTCCTGGGGGGGGGCGCCGGCGAATGGAATCGCCGCGAAAGTGGCCGTGGCGCCGGGGCGGATCGCGCCCAGGTTATCGAAACCGAGGGCGATGGCGCCGCCACGGGTGAGGGCATGAACCAAGGTGCTTCTGGGAACGCGGGGGAACCGGCGGGCCAGGAGGCGCGCGTCCTCGAGAACATCGAGCGACGCGCAGCTTGCGAGCGAATCAGTGCCGAGTGCAATGGGGACACCGTTGCCAAGAAGCATGGCGAGGGGCGGAACACCA
>JAYUUU010000413.1:0-2302 GCA_043754395.1 Vicinamibacteria bacterium | reverse complement strand
TCGGGCCGTAGTAGTCCCGGAAGTCGGCGACGAACGCGGCCGGGGTGCCTGCCGACCGGAACGTAAACGTGTCGCGGGCAAACGCGATCCGCTCGGCGGTGCTTGGAGAGCAGCCGGCAATCGACAGCCGGTACCACTGCATACGATGTGGGGTTCAGCGTGCAGGGGATGCACTTCCAGTCTGCGGCCGACGATCGGCGCTGGTAATGAGTCGGTCAGTGTAGACGGAAGGCGCCTCGCGGTCAGGCATCGGGCGCGCCGCAAAGAGCCGCTGGCAGGGCTTTGCCATCCACCGCGCCCAGCGCGCCGAATGGGCGTGCCGAACGTGTCGGGCGTCGCGCCCGCCAGCACGTAGAGCCATCGGGGAGTGATCACGCCGATGCCGAAGGAGACGTGGCTGGGATTCACGAGATGAACGCGTCGTGTTCCCAGACGAACTGCCTGTGTTGTACGGCTCATGGGTGATACGGATGTGCCACTACGGGTTTCCCTCCAACGTCGGATCGTGGGGTCGCTCGCTGATGCGATAGGCGCAGCACCTGTCTCCCGAAAGGATGTGCTCGACCCGCTCGACGGAGACGTCGTCACCCAGGGCCGCACGAAAGAGCGACAGCTCACCAGCGCATAGCTTTGGGCAAAAGCGCGCCGCGTTCGCGATGGAACAGTGGTTCTCCACGAGCCGGAGCGTTCCATCGCGCTGGCGCCCCCACTCGGCCATGTACCCTTCCTCGCACCGGAGCCGGGCAAGGGTGGCGGCGCGCTCCTCGATCGGCGCACCCGGACCGGGCATCCGCGCGCGATAGACCTCCACCTGCTGCCGGGTCCTCTCCTCGGTCAGACGCTCAAGGCCTTCCTCACCGAAGGTGCTTTGGATCGCGTGGAGCATCCCCACGGCGAGTTCCGCATGGCAGTCAGGGAACTTGTCAAAGGCATTGGGTGTGAGCCGCCACAGGCGGGCGGGGCGGCCGACCTTCTGCCGCTCGTCCGTGAAATCGACGAGCATCTCGCCCTGCAAGACGGCGAGATGCTGGCGAACAGCCATCGTCGTGACGCCGAGCCGCTTGGCCATCCGTGCCGCGGTTTGGGGGCCCGCGGTCTTAAGGACGAATAAAACCCTTTCCCGGGCGGAAACGGGGGCGTCGGTACTCATGCCGATAGCGTACACGGCTACCTCCAATTACTCAAGTTTGAAAAGTAGATTCTTGACAAATATAAGTCAAGCGTGTACTTTCTTAACTGAACAGTCGGACGCCTCGGGAAGCGCAGGAGCCCGATAATGGCAGCCATTGACGACCCGAAGACCTTCGGTCGCGCGCGTCTCTCGTTCGCCGACCAGCACGACATCGACGAGTTTCTCGCCACGCTGGAAAAGTTCGAGCGTGGGGAGATCGGCCCCGACAAATGGCGCGCGTTTCGCCTGGTGCGCGGGACCTATGGCCAGAGGCAGGACGGCGACATCCACATGCTTCGGGTCAAGGTGCCGCAAGGGGTGCTGGACCTGCGCCAGCTGTACGCCCTCGCGACGGTGGCCGAGACCTATTCGCGCGGCTTTGGCCACATCACCACACGCCAGAACATCCAGTTCCATTTCGTGAAGCTGCACGATGTGGAGCTGGCGATGCAGCTCCTCGCCGACGTCGGTGTCACCACGCGCGAAGCCTGCGGGAACTCGGTGCGCAACATCACCTGCTGCCCGTACGCCGGTGTGGCCAAGAGCGAGCTCTTTGACGTCACCCCGTTCGCCGACGCGCTGACCCGGTACCTCCTGCGGCACCCGCTGTCTTCGTCTCTGCCGCGCAAGTTCAAGATCGCCTTCGACGGGTGCACGTCGGAGGACCATGCCGCCACGTCGATCAACGACCTCGGGTGGCGCGCCGCCCTCGCACCCGACGGGTCGGGCCGCCGGGGGTTCCGCGTCAACGTGGCGGGGGGCACCGCGATCATGTGCCGCACGGGCGCCTCGCTGTATGAGTTCCTGCCGGCGTCGGACATCCTCATGGTGGCCGAAGCCGTCCTGCGAGTCTTTCAGCGGTATGGCGACTACGAGCACAAGCAGCGGAATCGGCTGAAGTTCCTCGTCAAGTCGATGGGCTGGGACGCCTGGCAGGCGGCCTTTCACAAGGAGCTCGACGATCTGCGCGGGGGCGATGCCGCGAGGCTGCCGTTCGACCCGGAGAACCCGCCCGTCGAGACCGCGCCGCTCGAGCGGGCCGAGGCCCCCTCCATTGCGGAGCTCACGTCACTCGTCACCGCCGGCGTCGTGAAAGGTCCGGGGATCGTCCCCGTCCTCGAGGTGCGCGAC
>JAYUUU010000412.1:0-7302 GCA_043754395.1 Vicinamibacteria bacterium | reverse complement strand
GGTGGTCATGGAGTTCCTTGATTCTGGCTGCTTGAATTCGGGCTTAGACGAAGCGGACGAGATGCGGGACCTTCATCGCCATGCCGCGGTTCTCCGGCGTATCGGCGCGCTCGACCACGTGACGCATCCGGCGCAGGCCGAGGCCGCGCACGCAGGCGCGCTGCCCATCGGTCGAACCGATGATGCTGCCGTAGAGCTCGACCTTGAACGTTCCGGTCGCTTTGGGTTTGGTGGTTTTCTTGGCCGTCATATCGTTTCTCTGGTGGTCCGCTTCTTCTGTCCGTGCTGCTTGAGATTGGCTTCTGACTTCTCGACTAGACCGCTTCCGGCGTCGCCGCCTGAGGTGCGGTCGCAGGAGCCGTGACCACGGCACTCACGTCCACCTTGCCCTTGGACTTGGCCTTTGGAGCCACCATGAACTCGGAGACGTCGCGCCCGCGCAGACGAGCGACCGCCTGGGGGTCCTTCAGCTGTTGCAACGCGTCGATCGTGGCCTTGACCACGTTGTGCGCGGTGGAGCTGCCGAGGCTCTTGGTGAGGACGTTGTGGATTCCGACCGCGGAGATCACGGCGCGAACCGCACCGCCCGCGATGACGCCGGTACCGGGGGAGGCCGGCTTCAGGAGGACAGCGCCCGAACCAAAACGACCGGTGACGGTGTGCGGAATCGTGAGGCCTTCCTTCGTGATGTGCACGCGGATGACGTTTTTCTTGGCCGCCTCGATGCCCTTCTTGATGGCGGAGGGCACTTCGCGCGCCTTCCCGCTGCCGTAGCCGACGTGGCCGGCTCCGTCACCGACCACCACGAGGGCCGCGAACGACATGTTTTTGCCGCCCTTGACGACCTTGGTAACCCGGTTGATTCCAACGACCTGGTCTTTCAGGTCGAGGCTTTGAATATCGATCTTTTCGATGCCTTTACGCATGGCTAGAACTGGAGGCCTCCCTCGCGAGCGGCGTCGGCCAACGCCTTGATACGGCCGTGATACAGGAAGCCGCCGCGGTCAAACACCACGCGCTCCACCTTCTTCTCCTTGGCCCGGTCGGCGATGAGCTTTCCCACCGCTTTCGCTGCCGCGACCGTAGCGCCACGCTTCAGGTCCTTCTTGAGACCCTCGTCGAGCGAAGACGCGGTGCAAACCGTCGTGCCGGATTCGTCGTTGATGACCTGGGCGTAGATGTGGGCCTGGGAACGGAACACGGCGAGACGCGGTCGATCCGCGGTCCCGTTCATGCGCTTGCGGATCCTGCGGTGGATCCTGGTCCTGATGTCCTCTTTGGTTCGATTCATCGCGGTATTTCCTAAAAGCCGTTACTTGGCGCCAGTCGCGCCGGCCTTACCGGCCTTCTTCTTGAGCACTTCGCCCACGTAGCGGATTCCCTTTTGCTTGTAAGGGTCGGGCGGACGCAGGTCGTGGATTTCGGCCGCCACCTGGCCCACCTTCTGCCGGTCGATGCCCGTCACCACGAGGTGAGTCTGCTTGTCGACGGTCACGGTGACGCCGTCCTGGATGACGTACTCAACCGGGTGCGAGTAGCCGAGCGAGAAGACGATCTTGTTCTTCCCTTCAGACTGAGCGCGGTAGCCGACGCCCACGATGTCCATCTCTTTCGTGAACCCGTCGGTGACGCCCTTGATGGCATTGCTGCCAAGGGCGCGCGCGAGGCCGTGGAATGCCCGCTGCTGGCGGTTGTCTTCCTTGCGGGCGTAGGAAAGCTCAGTCCCCTTAACCTCGGCGGAAATGCCGGGGGGAAGCGGAGCCTTGAGCGAGCCCTTGGGGCCCTTCACGTTCACGGCGCCATCGGCGACGGTGACGGTGACGCCCTTCGGGAGGGAGATCGGTTTGCGGCCTATGCGGGACATGGATCGGTTACCAGACGTTGCAGAGGATCTCGCCGCCCACGCCTGCCTGGGTGGCGGCGCGACCGGTCATGAGACCCTTCGGAGTCGAAAGGATGTTGATGCCGAGGCCGCCGTAGACACGGGGAATCCCGTCCTTGCGGCAGTAGATCCGGCATCCGGGGCGGGACACTCTTTGAAGGTCGGTGATGACCTTTTCGAGATTGGGTCCGTACCGGAGGTAGATCCGGATCACCGGCGGCTTCTTAGCCACAGGCTTTGGATCAGATGGCTTGAAGTTGGCGATGTAGCCCTCGTCCTTGAGGATCTTGGCGATCTCGGTCTTCAGACGGGAGGCGGGAACATCCACCTTGGGAGCGCGCGCGCGCACGCCATTGCGGATGCGTGTCAGCATGTCCCCGATGGGGTCGGTCATATTCATGAGGTTGCTTACCTTAAGAGGCCTTTATCGTTTTCGTTTAGACCTTAGGGGTCCTACCAGCTCGCCTTGATAACACCGGGGATTTCCCCGGCGAGTGCTAGCTGACGGAAGCAGATACGGCACATTTCGAACTTCCTGAGATACCCACGCGGACGGCCGCACCGGCGGCAGCGCGTGTAGGCTCGAACCGCGAACTTCGGTTTCTTGAGCGCTTTTGCGATGAGAGAAGTCTTGGCCACGAGGGGTTTCTCCTAAGTCCTAGTTTCGGAAGGGCATGCCGAGGGCCTTGAGCAGTGCCCTGCCCTCGCCGTCGGTTTTCGCCGTCGTGACGAAGGTGACGTTCATGCCGCGGAGCTTGTCGACCTTTGCGTAGTCGATCTCCGGGAAAATGATCTGGTCCTTGAGGCCGAGGGTGTAGTTCCCCCGTCCGTCGAAGGCGTTGTTGGAAACACCGCGGAAGTCCCGAACGCGGGGCAGAGCGATGTTGAAGAGACGGTCGACGAACTCGAACATCCGGTCGCCGCGAAGCGTGACGGTGCAGGCGATCGGCATTCCCTCGCGAACCTTGAAGGCGGCGATCGCTTTCTTGGCGCGGCGGATGGCCGGCTTCTGACCGACGATGCGCCCGAGTTCCTCGGCGGCGGCGTCGAGGATCTTGATGTTCTGGGTGGCTTCGCCCACGCCCATGTTCAAGACCACGCTCTTGAGGCGAGGCACCGCCATCACGTTCGTGTAGCCGCCCTCCTTCATGAGGTGGGGGACGAGCGTCTTGGTAAACGTTTCCTTAAGTCGCGCGCTCATTTGTCGAGTACCTCACCGGTCTTGATGGCCACCCGGACCCGCTTGCCGTCAACTACCTTGGAGCCGAGGCGCGAACGCTTGTTGTTCTCCGAGGAGACCACCATCACGTTCGAGGCGTGCACTGAGCCCTCGCGCTCGGCGATACCGCCTTTGATGTTGCGCTGGGGGTTGGGCCTGGTGTGGCGCTTCATCATGCTCACGCCCTGGACGATGACCCGTCCGGTGGCGCGATTGACTTCGAGAATCTTGCCGCGCTTGCTCCGGTCTTTGCCGGTCAGCACCTCGACAAGGTCGCCCTTGCGAAGGCGGATCTTCTCCACCTTTTTGGGGCCGTTCTTACGGGAAAACCTGAATGCCATAGTTACTTAGAGAACCTCGGGGGCGAGGGAGACGATCTTCATGAACTTGCGGTCGCGCAGTTCGCGGGCCACCGGGCCGAACACGCGCGTGCCCACGGGCTCGTTGTCTTCCTTGATGAGGACCGCGGCGTTACGGTCGAAACGGATGTAGGAGCCGTCCTTGCGCCGCGATTCCTTCTTGCAGCGCACGATGACCGCCTTCACGACCTTGCCCTTCTTGACGTTTTCGGGGGCTTCGGGCGTCGATTCCTTGACGTTCGCGGTGATGATGTCGCCGAGGCCGGCGTAGCGGCCGGTGGCGTTGCCGACGGGCAGGATGCACGAGATCTTCCGCGCCCCCGAGTTGTCGGCGACGTCCAAAACAGTTCGCATTTGAATCATGGTTTACTCCGTGGCCTTGGCTTTGCCGATCACTTCGACCAGGCGCCACCGCTTGAGCTTCGAAAGGGGGCGGGTTTCCACGATCTTCACCGTGTCGCCGGCCTTCGAGATGTTCTTCTCGTCGTGAGCGTGGAAGGTCGAGGTGCGGCGGATGATCTTCTTGTAGAAGGGGTGGCGGACGGACCGTTGCACCGCGATGGTGCGGGTCTTCTCCATTTTGTCGGAGATGACGACACCCACCTTGGTGTTCTGGCGTCGCGCTTTTTCGGCCGGAGCCGTCTGTTCGGCTTTCGATTGGGTTTGGGGGTCTGTCATGACGTTTGATTCCTTCAGGCTTTCGCGGCGTGCCGCTTCTCGGCCGCCACGGTGAGCGTGCGGGCGAGGTCGCGCTTGCTGGTGCGCTTCTTGGCCGAGCTTTCGAGCTGTCCCATGGAATGCTGAAAGCGGAGCTTGAAGATCGCCTCGCGCTGCTCGCGCTCCAGGGTGGTGAGGGCCTCGGGGGCCATTTCTCTCAGTTTTTCGATTTTCACCGCAGGGTTACCTCACCACTTCCATCTCGAACCGGCGGACGAACTTCGTCTTCACGTTGAGCTTGTGCGAGGCGAGACGGAATGCCTCTTTCGCCATCAACTCGGTCACGCCTTCCATCTCGTAGAGGACGCGTCCGGGCTTGACCACCGCAACCCAATGGTCGGGAGCGCCCTTGCCCTTGCCCATTCGAGTTTCCTGGGGTTTCTTGGTGACCGGCTTGTCGGGAAAGATGCGGATCCACATGCGGCCCTCGCGCTTGACGTGGCGAGAGATGGCGATGCGCGCGGCTTCGATCTGTCGGTCGGTGACCCAGCCGACTTCCGTCGCTTTCAAACCGAAATCTCCAAACGACACCGAACTGCCTGACCAGGCCTTGCCGGCGCGCTTTCCGCGCATCTGTTTGCGGTACTTGACCTTCTTGGGCATCAGCATGGTCTTAGACTCCCGCTCCGAGCGTCGAGCCGGCCTGGGCCATGTTGCGGCTGCGCGCCGAAACCGGCTCGGATTCGCCGTTGTAGATCCAGCACTTCACACCGATGCGGCCGTACGTGGTCTTTGCTTCCGAAAAACCGTAGTCGATGTCGGCGCGGATGGTGTGCAGGGGAAGCTGGCCGTGCAGATACCACTCCGAACGCGCGATCTCGGCGCCGTTGAGGCGCCCGGAAACACGGATTTTGATGCCCTTGGCGCCGAAGCGGAGAGCGGATTCAACCGCTTTCCTCATGGCGCGGCGGAAAGCGATGCGCTTCTCGAGCTGGCCGGAGACGGACTCGGACACGAGCTGAGCGTCGAGCTCGGGCTTCAGGATCTCCTGGATGTTGATGAAGACCTCTTTGCCGGTCTTCTTCTGAAGCTCCTGCTTGAGCTTCTCGACTTCCTGGCCCTTCTTGCCGATGATGATGCCGGGGCGCGAAGTGAAGATGCCGACCTTCAGCTTGTTGGTGGCGCGTTCGATCTCGATCTTCGCGACACCGGCGTGCTGGAAGCGCGCCTTCAGTTCCTTCTTGAGCTTGAGATCCTCATGAAGAAGTTTCGCGTAGTCGGCGGCTGCGAACCAGCGGCTGCGCCAGGGCTTGTTGTATCCGAGCCGCAGGCCCGTAGGGTGAACTTTTTGACCCATGGTCGGTTATTCCTTTTCCGCCAGATGAACCACGATGTGTGTGGTGCGCTTGATCGTTTGGTACGCGCGACCCATGGGAGCGGGGCGAACGCGTTTGAAGGAGGGACCCTGGTTCGCGTACGCCTGCGAGACCACGAGGTCCTCCTCGTCGAGACGACGCTGCTGAACGCGCTCGGCTTCCTGGGTCGCGTTGGCGATCGCGGAACGGAGCACTTTCTCGACGCTCTTCGCCACCTTCTTCTCGGAGAACTGGAGCACCGCGATGGCGTCGCTCACGGACTTGCCGCGAATGGTCGCGAGCACGAGGCCCGTTTTCTGGGCCGAGGTGCGGATGTATTTGGCTTCAGCTTTGACTTCGAGCATGTTCGTTATGCCTTAGGTGCGGCGGCCGCGGCGGTCTTGGCGACCTTCTCGACCTTCGAAGAGTGGCTCTTGAACGTACGGGTCGGCGAGAACTCGCCGAGCTTGTGCCCGACCATGTTCTCGGAGATGTACACCGGGACGAACTTCTTCCCGTTGTAGACCGCGATGGTCTGTCCCACGGCCTCGGGGAAGATGGTGGAGCGACGCGACCAGGTCTTGATGACCTTCTTGTCGTTGTTCTTGCTCTGCTCTTCGATCTTCTTGAGCAGATGGGCGTCGATGAACGGGCCCTTGGAGGTTGATCTAGCCATTTAAGTCCTACTTCCGCCTCTTCACGATCATGGATTGCGTGCGCTTGTTGCGGCGCGTCTTATAGCCCTTGGTGGGCTTGCCCCACGGCGTCACGGGATGACGACCGCCCGAGGTGCGGCCTTCGCCGCCGCCGTGCGGATGGTCGACCGGGTTCATGGAGACACCGCGGTTATGCGGCTTCTTGCCCAGCCAGCGCTTGCGGCCGGCTTTGCCGTGCTTGACGTTCTTATGTTCGGCGTTGCCCACCTGTCCGATGGTGGCCTTGCACAGCACATGCACCTTGCGGATCTCGCCCGAAGGCAGCTTGATCTGCGAATAGTCGCCTTCTTTGGCGATCAACTGGGCGAAGGCGCCGGCTGTCCGCACCATCTGCGCGCCCTTGCCGGGGCGAAGTTCGATGTTGTGGATGATGGTGCCCGCGGGGATCTGCTGGATCGCCATCGAGTTGCCGGGAAGGATGTCCGCACCCGGCCCCGAGATCACGGTCTTGCCGACGGTGACGCCGTCGGGGCAGAGGATGTAGCGCTTCTCGCCATCGGTGTAGTGCAGAAGGGCGAGACGAGCCGAACGGTTCGGGTCGTACTCGATCGCCGCGACCTTCGCGGTGATGCCGTCTTTGTTGCGCTTGAAGTCGATGACGCGGTAACGGCGCTTGTGGCCGCCGCCTCTGAACCGGATGGTGAGGCGTCCGCGCGAGTCACGTCCGCCCGACTTGCGGAGGGGTTCGGTGAGTGCTTTCTCCGGACGGGTCTTGGTGATCTCCTCGAACGAAGGAGTCGCCATGACGCGGCGGCTGGGGGTGTAGGCAGCGTAGGTCTTGAGAGCCATGGGAATTTTTAGCTGATAGCCTCGTGGAACTCGATCATCTTCTCGCCCTCTTTGAGGAGGACGTAGGCCTTCTTCCAGTCGGGGCGGTGCCCCTGGTAGCGGCCCTGGCGACGCAGCTTGCCGGGCAGGTTCGCCGTGCGAACCTGCTCGACCTTGACCGAGAAGAGCTTCTCGACCGCCTTCTTGATGTCGGGCTTGGTGGCGTCGCGGTGAACCTCGAAGACCAGGGTGCGGATGCCCTCTTTCTGGAGGGTGGTCTTCTCGGTCACGAGCGGACGACGGATGACTTCAAAGATGCTGTTCATCGCGCGAGTCTCTCTTCCAG
>JAYUUU010000411.1:0-3047 GCA_043754395.1 Vicinamibacteria bacterium | reverse complement strand
CTCGTGTCGGGTGCGGTCATCACCGAAACCGTGTTCGCCTGGCCGGGGGTCGGGCGCCTGTTCGTGCAGGCCATGTTCGCGCGCGATTATCCCGTGCTCATGGGCGTCCTGCTCATGGGCGCCGTGATGGTGATCGTCTTCAACCTCGTGGCCGATGTTCTCTACGGCCTGCTCGATCCGAGGATCCGGTATGAGTGAAGGATCGGGGATGAGCGGGCTGCTCTGGCGGAGATTTCGTCGGCACAAGGCGGCGGTCGTTTCTCTTTCGATCTTCACCCTCATAGCCTTTGCCTGCGCCCTCGCTCCAGTGATCGCGCCGTATCCTTTCGACGGCATCGACCTCGACAGCGTCCGGCAGCCGCCCTCCACCTCACACTGGATGGGAACGGATGACCTCGGCCGGGATGTATTCACCCGGATGTTGTTTGGTGGACGCGTGTCCATACTCATCGGTCTTCTGGCGGCGCTTCTGGGAACGATTGTCGGCACCATGGTCGGAGCCGCGGCGGGCTACTACGGCGGCGCGCTCGAGAGCGTCCTTATGAGGATCACGGACATCGCCTACGCGATACCGACCCTTCCCCTGTTGATCATCCTGAGCGCCTACTCGCGGGCTGCCCTCGTCTCCATGGTCCTGATCATCGGCCTTCTGAGCTGGATGACCACGGCGCGGGTTGTGCGGTCGCAGGTGCTTTCGATCAAGGAGATGGACTACGTCGAGGCCGCGCGGGGGATGGGTGCTACTGACCTGCGGATTCTCGGCCGTCACATTGTGCCAAACGCCCTGGGTCCGATTCTGGTGGGTGCGACCCTCGGGGTAGGCAACGCCATCATGATCGAGTCGTCGCTCAGCTTCCTCGGCCTTGGCGTCCAGCCACCCGTGCCGACGTGGGGGAACATGCTGATGGACTCGCAGTCCACGATGGCCACGAAACCGTGGCTGACGGTGTTTCCGGGTCTCGCCATTTTGCTGATCATCCTGGCCGTCAACTTCATCGGCGATGCGCTGCGCGATGCCCTTGACCCCGGAATGAAGGGTTGAACCTTCCCTAGCAGGGTGCTGAAAAAGTTCAGCGCCCTGCGTATCCCGGCGAAAGCCGGGATCCACTAACCGCTATTCGCTGGCGAATCGCGAGATTGTTCGGAACGCCGGTTGGGCGACCGAGGTTCTTCAGCACCCTGCTAGAAGGCCTCGGCGAACGACGCCAGGGCGCCTTCGTACAGATCGCTGATGTCGATGCCGTCGACGTACATGTGGTTGACCTGCAGCCCCACGGGGACGAGGAGTCGGTCGCCGTCTTCGCGGAACTTGCCGAAGGCGGTCATCGGCTGGCCGGCCGTCCGGTCTCGATGGGGCGCGTGAGTGATGCCCATGAAAGGGACCCCGGGAACCGCGGTGTAGTACGCGAAATCGGGATCGCCGCCACGGTTGAGATTCACGGAAGCGGAGGATCTCGCGGTCTCTTCGCCCGCGGCTTTGAGGAAGTCCTGCCCCGACTCAGCCCACTCGTGCGTGGCGAAGGTGAACGTGCGGCCGGGCCCGGGAATGGTCATTCCGATGCGAAGCGTGTCGTGGAGAACAACGTCCTCGCCCTCGAGCCGGGTGCGAAAGGCGTCGACCTTGAGCATGGCGCGATGGAAGCCCCAGCAAAGGGCCGCGTAGGTGGAGCCGCCGACCTCGCGCGCGCGGGCTCTGATCCGAGACGCTTCGAGTTCGAACGTCAACGCGTAGAAGGGAGAAGGATTCGCGCGGTAGAAGTCGAGATGCGCTCTACGCGGATAGTCGGTGACACGTTTTTTGGCCATTTCCCGGAGAATAGCCTCGACAGGTCCGGCTTGCGGCTGAGGCAAGCGGAGGCGACCTGACGTCGCCGAGGCGACCGGGGGTCGCGCGCAGCCGCGGAACGATCAGGCGATCAGCGCCGGCGCCAGCCGTTCACCGGCCCGGCGTGGAAGAACTTCTCCGGGGTCATCACCCCGTCCCGCTTGAAGACCATGCCGTTCTTCATCACGAAGCGCACATCGCGCAGCGCGTCGATGTTGTCGAGCGGGTTTTCCTTGACCGCGATCAGGTCGGCGAACATTCCGGGCTTGATCGGACCGCGCTCCTTCTCGACCTGCGCGCAGGCGTAGCCGGTCGTGGTCATCGCCTTCAGGATGTCAGCGTTGGGGATGCCCGCCGCCTTCCAGGTGAGGAGGAAATTGATGGTCAGCTCGCCGCGGTTCATGGGGTTGCCGGTCTTCCAGTAGTCCATGTCGGTCGAGAACGTGATCTTCACTCCGTTCCTCCAGGCGCTCTTGAGCTTGGCCACGATCTCGTCGAAGGCCGCCTGCGACCCCGAGTACGACGTGAAGGGGGTGTCGGTGGAGGCGAGGTAGATGCCTTTTTGAGCCATCGCCTTGTGGTGCTCCTCGGAGAGGGCCATGCCGTGCTCGATCGACCACAGGCCGGCTTCGATGGCGCGGGTGGCGCCGTCCGGCGTCTGCACGTGGCCCGCGACCTTGAGGCCGCCCTTGGCTGCCTCGCTGATGAAGAGCTTCATCTCAGAGACGGTGTAGCCCCAGGGCTTGCAATCCACGCAGATCTTGATGACCTTCGATCCGAAGAGCATGACCTCGCGCACCGCCTTGACGATCTCGTCGTTGGTGTCGGCGTCGAGGTACTCGGGGTAGACGATGTTGTGCTGCTTCATCATCTCCGGGGTGGGCCAGAACTGGCCGCCCATGCCGCCGATGATCAGCCCCGAATTGATGACCGTGGGCCCGGGAATCCATCCCTGCTCGATGGCGACGCGATGCGCGGTGTCGGCGTAGAGCGCGTTGTTGCCGAGGTCGCGAACGACGGTGAAGCCGGAGTTGAGGAGCTGGATCCCGTTTGATGCCGCCTGGATCGCGCGCAGCGGCGTCGATTCCATCACGTAGGTCAGGTAGTAGTAGTTGTTCTCCGGGATGTCCTTGTAGGTCAGCCCAAGATGGGTGTGGGAGTCCACGAGCCCGGGCAGGACGGTCTCTTTCGAGAGGTCGATGAGAGTGGCGCCCGGGGGCAC
>JAYUUU010000410.1:0-2489 GCA_043754395.1 Vicinamibacteria bacterium | reverse complement strand
CTCGCGCCGCAGCCTTTTTTTGAAGTGCGCGGGACGCCGCTTGCGGTGGCAGCGCTCACGCGAACCCTCGGGGAGCTGGGGCACGATGTCGACCTGCTGACGTTCCCGCAGGGCGAGCCTTGGACCGCGCCTCGCGTGAACCACCTTCGATCTAGACTGCTCACGAAGGGCCGTATTCGGCCGGGGTTCTCCGTGGCGAAGGCGCTGCAGGATGTGCCATTTGCTTTGACCGCCCGCCGCCTCGCCCGATCCGGCGCTTATGACGTGGTACATGCGGTCGAAGAGTCCGCGATGCTGATCGCTCCCTTTCTTCCGCCTGGCGTGAAGTTCGTTGTGGATATGGATTCGGATCTCGGCGAGCAGCTCGCGCATTCGAACTCTCTCGTCGCCCGCGCCCTGGGTCCGATGGCGCGACCGCTGCATGACCGCGCTCTTCGCCGGGCCGATCTCGCCATTGTCATCAATATGCGGCTTGAAGAGGCGGCGAAAGCCGCGCGGCCGGGACTTCCGGTGCATCGGCTCGAGGACCCGCCTCTGGTCGCGACACTCACCGAGTCGGATTTCGCAGCGGCGTCGCAGCTTCGCGCCGAGATGGGGCTCGGCGATGCGCCGATAGCCCTGTACACCGGAAACTTCGAGCCTTACCAGGGCGTCGAACTGATGGCCCGCGCGGCCGCGCTTTCCGAGCATGCGGCCTTCGTCTTCATCGGCGGCGAAGCCGAGGATATCGCCTCGCTCAAATCCCGCCTCGGGCCGGCTTCGCTGTCGCGGTGCCACTTCGTCGGCAAGCAAGCCCCCGAAACACTCCCGCGCTGGATGGCGCTCGCGGACGTTCTCGTCTCTCCGCGCACGCTCGGCGGCAACACGCCTTTCAAGATCTACACCTATCTTGCGTCGCGCAAGCCGATCGTCGCGACCCGGCTCGACACTCATACGCAGGTGTTGGGCGACGAGACCGCTTTCCTGGTGCAGCCCACCGCGATCGATCTCGCCGCGGGCATCGACTCTGCGCTCAGCGACCCCGCGGGACGAAAGCGACGCGCCGCGAACGGGCGGGCCCTTCTTGATCGCGAGTACTCCGTGGAGCGATATCGCGAAAAGGTCGCGGCCGCCTATGCGACGCTCGAGCCGGGCGCGCCCGGCGCGATCAACGCTTCCAGCGTGCGATGACGCCCTTCGGCCCCACCGCGAAACCGCTCTCCCCCGCGAAACCTGCAGTGTTGTAGGGTGCTTCATCCACCGCCGTCCAAGTCTTCCCGCCATCATTGCTGATTCCGGTGCCGGCAAGACCCACCGCCACGACCTCCGCACTCTTGCCCGGTCCGCGCATAACACTCGAAAGAAAACCCGGGGCGGATTGGACCGCAGCCCATTTAAGGCCGGTGTCGACGCTCAACGCAGCTTTCACTCCATCAAGCGCCGGCTGACGGTAGTCCCCGCCTACGGTGATAAGCGACGTGTCGCTGAGCCAGGCTACCGAAAAGAGACCTTTCGATGCGCCGCCCGCCGGTACCGGTGAAGTCGAGACCTGGAAACTCCGTCCGTCATCCTGCGAGACGAACACCCGCGCCTCCGAAGCGCCACCGGTGACGAAGGCGAGGCGCTTACCCGGGCCGGTCACGAGGCACGATCCGCTCGCCGCGAAAGCACCCTCGTTCGGAAGAGCCGCGGGCATTCCCGCCTCGGCGACCGGCGTCCAGGTCTCACCGCCGTCCGCGGTGGTGAAGACCTGAAAGCGACCGCGCACGGGGTCACCGAAAACCGCTCCGCGCTTCCGGTCCCAGAACGCGATCGCGTCCCAGAAGCCGGTCGGCTGGCGGTTCGTGAACACCTTCCTCCAGCTCGCACCACCATCCGTCGTCTTGTAGATGTTCGACGCCTCGCCGGGCCCAATGCTGAGCGCGATCGCGTTCTTGTCATCCCAGGCTTCGATGTCGCGAAAGTCGAGGGCTTCAGCTCCTGGCACCGGAACGACCCGCCACGTCTCGCCGTCGAGCGTGCGCATCACCGTTCCTTTGGCGCCACTTGCCCAGGCGATACGGTCGCTGACCACGGCGAGGCCGCGAAGCTCCACCGCGACCGGGCTCACCAGCGCTTGCCAGGCAGACGCGGGCGGCGGCGATTGAGCGAGAGCCGATGCGGCAACCATCGTGGACATCAAGGCGACCATGGTTCTCCACACTATCTCCACCTCATTTGCCTTGGGGCGTAAAACCAAAAGGGATCAGCGTCTCCGCCGCGATCCGGGCGCCTTCAGCGCCGAACCATGACCTGAAAGCCCCCGGCACCTCGGGGGCGAGAGTCGCCGCCGGATCTGTGGCTTCGAAGCGCAGTGCGAACGAGGCCACAGCCTGGCCGCGCGGTTGGAGGCCCACGAGGCGGGCATGGACTCCCTTCGACGCGATGAGAGCCGCGGCCTCGCGGCAGGTGTCGCCGAACTCCGCCGAGGTCATCCAGGTCAAGGCGCTTCGCAGCAGCTCGTGCTCGAC
>JAYUUU010000409.1:0-2565 GCA_043754395.1 Vicinamibacteria bacterium | reverse complement strand
GCGCTCGCCATCGTCAAGTGAGCTTCCTCGCAATGACCGTGACGTGATGGCGATAAGCTCCGGCGCATGCTCCTCCCCGGTTTTGCACTCCTTCTCTCGCTGCCTCTGCTCGCCGCACCCGAACTCAACGCCGTCCAGGCGAGACCTGCGGCGCCGCGATCCTTCGACCTGCAGGGCCACCGCGGCGGACGAGGGCTTTGGCCCGAGAACACGCTTCCCGCTTTCGCGGAAGCCCTGACCCTCGGGGTCAGCACGCTCGAACTCGATTGCGCGGTCACGAAGGACGGTGTCGTGGTCCTGAGCCACGACCCGCTGCTCAATCCGGAAATCACCCGCGACGTCAGCGGCAAGTTCATCGAGACCCACGGGCCTTCCTTCCATTCGCTGACCTACGCGGAGCTTCAGAAGTACGACGTGGGGCGGCTCAAGCCCGGCACTCCCTACGCTGCCGGCTTCCCGGATCAGAAGGGCATGGACGGCGTGCGCATCCCGCGACTTGCCGATCTTTTCGCGCTCGTCAAGAAGAGCGGGAACACGAAGGTTCGGTTCAACATCGAAACCAAGATCACGCCCCAGAAGCCCGACGAGACGGTGGGACCCGAGGCCTTCGCGGAGGCGGTGATCAAAGTGATCCGCGAAGCGAAGATGGAAAAGCGCGCGGTCATTCAGTCGTTCGACTGGCGAACCCTGAAGGCGGCCAGGAAGATCGCGCCGGAGATTGAAACGGTAGCGCTCACCACGCTTCGCCCGGGCGGCGGGAACGTTCAACCCGGAGCCCCCGGCCCCTCCCCTTCTCTGGGTGGACTCGACGTCGACGATTTCGGCGGATCGATTCCAAAGGCCGTGAAGGCGATCGGCGCTTCGGTGTGGTCTCCAAACTACGGAGATTTCGCTCAGGCGCAGGTTGAAGAGGCGCACGCTCTCGGGCTCAAGGTGATTCCGTGGACGATCAACGAGACCGCCGACATGGAGAAGTTCATCGACATGGGTGTTGACGGCATCATCAGCGACCGCCCCGACCGGCTGCGCGACGTCCTCAAGAAGAAGGGCCTGACCCTGCCCACCCCGACAACGGTCAAGCCCTAGCCATGATCGGATGGTTGAAGCCGGCTTCATTTGCGCCCCCGCTTCCCGCGGCGGATGTGGACCCGACGTACAAAAAGCTGCGGCGTCAGGTCTTCGGCGGCATCTTCGTGGGATACGCGGCCTACTACCTCGTCAGGAACAACCTGGCTCTCGCGATTCCGGACATCCTCAAGGAGTTTCCGCAGCACTCGAAGGCTGAGCTTGGAACCGCACTCACCGGCCTCTCGATCGCCTACGGCATCTCGAAATTCCTGATGGGTTCGGTGTCGGACCGCAGCAACCCCAAATACTTCCTGCCCCTTGGCCTGCTGCTGTCCTGCGCCATCATGCTGATCAGCGGGACGGTGAAGGGGATCTACACCTCAATCTTCGTTCTGGTGATCCTGCAGACCCTGAACGGATGGGTGCAGGGCATGGGCTGGCCGCCGTGCGGCAAGACGATGGTTCACTGGTTCAGCACCAATGAGCGCGGGCTGACCGTGTCGTTCTGGAACGTGTCGCACAATGTCGGCGGGGCCCTGGTCGCGAACTTCGCGCTTCTAGGCGTCACTCTGTTCAACGACTGGGGCGCAAAGTTCTACTTCAACGCGGTGATCGCTGCGGTGCTCGCCGTGGTGGTGTTTTTCCTCCTGCGGGACACTCCGCAGTCAGAAGGCCTGCCTCCCATCGAAGAACATCGCAACGACTATCCGCCCGACTACACCGCCGATCACGAGCGGACGATGACGTTCAAGGAGATCTTCTTCACCCACGTTCTGCCGAACAAGTACTTGTGGGCGATTGCGATCGCGAACGCCTTCGTGTACTTCGTCCGCTACGGTGTCGTGAACTGGATCCCCACCTATCTCGAGACGGCCAAGGGCTTCTCGTTCCAGCAGTCGAGTCTCGGCTGGTCGCTGTATGAATACGCGGCCATCCCCGGCACGATCGCCTGCGGCTGGATTTCGGACAAGGTGTTCAAGGGCCGACGGGCGCCCGCCACCATCCTCTTCATGGCGCTTACGCTGGTCGCGGTCCTCGTCTACTGGTTCAATCTGACCGGTCCGCTCTGGATCGACTACGCAGCGCTCATTGCCATCGGCTTCCTTATTTATGGGCCGATCATGATCATCGGCCTGCACGCGCTGGATCTCGTTCCGAAGAAGGCAGCCGGAACCGCCGCGGGTTTCACCGGTTTCTTCGGCTACGTGTTCGGCTCGGCCCTCTCCGGCACCGGCGTCGGGTGGATCGCCGACAACTGGGGCTGGAGCGGAGTGTTTTCAACAATGGTCGTGTGCTGTGTCCTTACCATCGTGTTCAGCGCGTTCACCCTCGGCCATCAGGCGAAGAGCGCAGAACGTTCGGCTTAACCGCAATTTGACCCGCCGGTCGTTTGCGGCGGTTCCTCGATGGAGTATGGTCCCGGCAGCTGCCGTCTTTATTCCACAATTAGAGGACTCCCATGAGAAAAGCCCTAGCCGCCCTTTGCCTTACCTTCGT
>JAYUUU010000408.1:0-3513 GCA_043754395.1 Vicinamibacteria bacterium | reverse complement strand
GTGGTCTGCCAGAGGTCGTTTTGGGGGGCCGATGTCGTCATGTCGGGCAAGCATATAGTCGCACGCCATGTCCGGCCCGGTGTCTCTTGATGCCTTCGTGCGAAGCGCGCCGCGCCTGTTCGTCCTGACCGGCGCCGGATGCAGCACGGCCGCAGGCATTCCGGACTATCGGGACGAAAAAGGGGAGTGGAAACACAGGCCCCCGGTCCAGTTCCAGGACTTCATCGGCTCGCCCGAGACCCGGCAGCGTTATTGGGCGCGCAGCCTCGTCGGTTGGGCCCGCGTCTCCGCCGCGAAACCCGCGGCGGCCCACGAAGCCCTTGCCGCACTCGAGAAGAGCGGAACCGTGGCGGCTCTTGTCACTCAGAATGTCGACGGTCTGCACCAGAAGGCGGGGAGCGAGGCGGTGATCGATCTTCATGGCCGCCTCGATACCGTGAGGTGCATGGAATGTGGCGCCACGGTGTCCCGCCAAAGCATCCAGACCGAACTTGTCGAGCGCAATCCGCGATGGGCGAGGATGAACGCGGTGGACGCCCCCGATGGCGATGCGCAGCTCAACGGTCCATTCGACGACGTCAAGGTCCCCTCGTGTGCGGTATGCGGTGGTGTCTTGAAGCCGGATGTTGTGTTTTTCGGCGAGAACGTGCCGAAGACGCGTGTGGCCGACTGTTACACGGCTCTCTCCGAGGCGGACGGAGTGCTCGTTGTCGGTTCGTCGCTCATGGTCTTCTCGGGCTACAGGTTCTGCCTCGCCGCCGCGGAACTCGGTAAGCCCGTGGCCCTCGTCAATCGAGGAAAGACGCGAGCCGACGACCTGGCGCACGTCAAGGTTGAAGGCGATTGCGGTGATGTCCTGAACGACCTGGTGCGACGACTGGCCTGAGTCGTCACGGCCACAGGGCGAACCCGGTGAGAATCATGAGGGCGGAGAGGATGCGTCTTGTCCCAAACGGTTCCTTCAAGACAACCGTGCCCAGAATCGCTGCGAACAGAACCGAGGTTTCGCGCAGCACGGCCACCCGGCCCATCGAACCGTGCGAGAAGGCCCAGATCGCGATCCCGTAGCTTAGGAAGGCGATCATCGCGGCCGCGAGTCGAGAGCGAAGGGCTGGACCCTGGCCGCTCCAGGCGGCCTTTCCGCGACGAAGGACAACGTAAAGGGGAAGGAACGGCGCGGCGCACAGATTCATCCACATCACGTACTCGAAAGCGTTCCCGGCGACGCGGGCCCCCATCCCATCCACGATCGAGTAGGCGGCGGTGAAGGCTCCGCTCATGAGCGGATAGCCGATCGAGCGAAGCAGACGGCTGCCGCCTCCGGCCGCTGCGAAGGCGAGACTGGCGATTCCCAATGATGAGATGAGAATTCCAATCCACTCCCGGGCGACCAGAGTGTCGAGACCGAGGGCGGAGGAAGCGATCGCCGCGAGCAGCGCCGCGGTCCCGCGGGCGATGGGGTAGGCCTGCGAGAGGTCGCCATGGCGGTAGGAAAGGATGACGAAAGCGAAATAGACGTTTTGAAGAATCGTGGTCGCGATGAGGAACGGCCAGACTTCGCTTCGGGGAAGCGACAGGAAGGGCAGGGCCGCGACGCTCGCGAGGCCGCCGAGACCCATGATCCAGGCCATCGAAAGGGTCCGGTCGGAATCATTCTTGACGAACGCGTTCCACGAGGCGTGGAGGAGTGCGGAAAGAAGGATGAGAGCCGTGACCATCGCGAAACCACGTATTCTCCGCGCAAATCGGATTGCGGAGGAGAGATCATGGAAAAGAGACGAGACTTTTTGGGCGCACTCGCGGCGGCGCCCCTTGTTCACGCTTTGCTCGGGCGAGGCACATCGGAGGCGCAGGCCGCGCCGGGCACCGACGCGGAGGTGTTTTCACGCCTTCGTGGTGAGTTCTCCTTCCCTCGTGACGTGACCTACTGCAACACCGGCACGCTCGGCGCCATCCCTCGCGAGGTCATGGACGCGATGGTCGGCGGCCTGCGCAAGACTGAAGCCACGCTTCCGGATTGGCCTTACTTTCAGGCCGACGGAGAGCCGCTCACCGGATACCAGCCCCTGCTGGCCGCGCGCACGACCGCCGCGCGCTTCTTAGGCGCCGATCCCGACGAGATTGCCATCACCCAGAACGCGACGGTTGGAATGAATGCGCTCGGCAATGGCATCGACTGGCAGGCGGGCGATGAAGTGCTCACGACCGACCAGGAGCACGGTGGCGCGGTGTCGATTTTCCGCCTCATGGCCAAGCGACGCGGCATCGTGGTGAAGGAACTTCCGCTTGCGAGTGCGGTGGGTGGTGGGCCCGAAGGCATCGCGGCCATGTTCCGGGCCGCGTCCACCCCGAAGACGCGCGCGATCATGGTCTCGCATATCACCTCGCAGTTCGGCATCCTCATGCCGGTAGTCGAGTTGATCGCCCTGGCGCGCGAGCGTGGGGCGTTGTCGCTCATCGACGGCGCCCAGGCGGTGGGGCAGATGAGAGTCAACGTGCGCAAACTCGGTTGCGACGCCTATGTCGCGAGCCCTCACAAGTGGCTGATGGCGCCCAAGGGCACGGGGCTTCTCTACGTGAAACGCGGCGTCCAGCCGACGTTCTGGACGACCCTCGCGAGTTATCAGTGGGAGAACCACGAGCAGGGAGCGTTTCGCTTCATGCAGTACGGCACCGGGAGCACAGCGCTCATCGACGGCCTTCTCGCCGCACTCGCCCTCGCCGAGCGAAACACGATGGAGCGCGTCGAGCGCTGGGACCTCGCCCTCACGAAGCGTCTCCGCGACGGACTGTCGAAGATCAAGGGTGCGGTTCTTTCCTCACCCGCGGATCCGCGCCTCGCGTCGGCCATCACCACCTTTCGCGTGGAAGGGGTCACCGCGCGAGACCTGCAAAACGCGCTGTGGGAGAAGAAGATCCGCGTGCGCGCTCAGGGCGACGATAAAGGAGTGCGGCTCTCCGCGCACATCTACGTGGCTCCCGACGACATCGACTCGGTCCTCGGCGTGGTCTCGGCACTCGCCGGACGCGCGGTCAGTAAGTCGTCTTAGTCTCGAGCCGGGCCCACGCGGTGAGGAGTTCGGTGCACTCGCGCTTTGATACCTGATCGAGGCCGACCCGACTCTTCCCAAGCTGCTTGAGCGTGCGGTTGGAGATGCAGAGTTCGTTGAAGCCGAGCCTCTTCACGTCGGCGATTCCGGTTCCGAAGACGATACGATCGATCTGCGCCCAATGGATCGCCGAGAAGCACATGGGACAGGGCTCGGTGGTCGAATAGATCGTGCACCCTTTCAGAATGTGGGTGCCGAGATGCCGCGCCGCGCGTCCGATCGCGACCACTTCGGCGTGCTGGGTGGGGTTCCCCGAAACCAGGACGCGGTTATGGGCGACCCCGACGATGACGCCATCGCGCACGATGCAGGCGCCAAAAGGCCCTCCCTGGCCCGCCTTCATTCCCCGTGAGGCCTCGCGAAGCGCCATATGCATGAACGCCTCGTCGCGGGTGGTTCGGAG
>JAYUUU010000407.1:0-7070 GCA_043754395.1 Vicinamibacteria bacterium | reverse complement strand
GGCGGTCATGATGTTTGCAGGCCGAAAGCCAGGTCCGCGTAGCCTCGGAGCGGGCGCCCTTCAATGCTCACGACACGGTCAGAGACCGCAAGACCGGCCGCGGCCGCTCCGTCGGTTCGCCCGCGCACCTCGCTGGTGTGGCCCTTGAGCTGGAACGGGGAGGGCGGGTAGAGGCCTGGCTGGGCGAGTGCCGACATCAATAGAAAGACTCGGGCGCCGTGATAGGCGAGTGCGGCGAGCAGCAGGCCGCCGCGCTACTGACGGACGTCATGAGAAACGAGGGAACACTTGACAAGGCTTCGACGTTTCTAGAATAATAGAAACATGGAAATAAGAGAAGCGGTTCAGCGGTTGGGCGCTCTGGCTCACGAAACCCGGCTTTCGGTCTTCAGGTTGCTGGTGCGTAGGGGGCACGCGGGCCTCGCCGCCGGTGAGATCGCGTCGCGAATGGAGATTTCGCCCCCAAACGCGTCGTTCCACCTCGCCGAACTCTCGCGCGTTGGCCTCATCGCGGCCCGGCGCGAGGGCCGAAGCGTCATCTACTCCGTGGATTTCTTGTCTATCGCCGGGCTCGTCGATTACATGCGGGAAAACTGCTGCGCTGAGGAGCCCCCTCAACTCGTCCCTTTGAACTCAATAACCAGGAGAAAAAAGTAATGGAATCGCTCGATCGGAATAACAAGGAAGAAATCGTGGGCAATGTGCGCGGGAAATACGCCGCGATTGCTCTTGAGGGCGGGTCGTGCTGCGGCACTTCAGGGTGCGGCACCGGAGGTGAAGAGGCCGTGACCCTCGACATCGGCTACTCGACGAAACAGCTGAAAGCGGTCCCCGACGGAGCGAACCTCGGCCTCGGTTGTGGCGCCCCCATCGACCACCTCGCCCTGCAACCCGGCGAGACCGTAGTGGATCTGGGGTCAGGCGCCGGCATCGACGTCTTCCTGGCCGCCGACGCGGTGGGGCCGACAGGAAAGGTGATCGGAGTCGACATGACGCCGGAAATGCTCCTTCGCGCCCAGCGAAACGCAGCGAAGGCCGGCGTGACCAACGCGGAATTTCGTGAAGGCCGGCTCGAGAACCTGCCGGTCGAAAGCGGCACGGTGGACGCCATCACCAGCAATTGCGTCATCAATCTCGTGCCCGACAAGGCGGTGGTGTTCAAGGAGATCGTGCGGATCCTCAAGCCGGGCGGCCGGATCGTGATTTCGGACATCATCCTGGACAAGAAGCTTCCGCCCGAGATCGAAAAGGACATCTATGCCTACGTCGGCTGCATCTCCGGCGCTGCCATGCGTGAGGAGTACTTCGCGATGATCGAGGGGGCGGGGCTTGGCGAGGTCGAAGTCTTGAAGGACATCGATTACGGCGCCGTGGTGATCGAGCATGCCCGGCCTGAGGCCGAGCGCCTCGCCGCGAAAGCGGGGGTGAGTGTCGACTCTCTACGCGGGTCGGTCCGCTCGCTCACGTTCCGTGCGCGGAAGCCGGGAGGATCGCCTGGAGACGCCCCCGAACCGAAGGCCGCCGCGGCCTGTTGCGGTCCGAGCTGCTGTTCGTAAGAGCGTTCCGGCCATGCGAAAATCCGCCGGGTGAGCCAACTTCGCCCCGCGGAACTGTCTGAAATGGATGCGAAGCACGCGTCTCTTCACTGGCTGATCGCCGCGGTTTTCCTCCAGATGCTGCCGGCGACGCTGCTCGCTCCCGCCATCCGCCCGCTGTTCGCCCAGCTCCACCAGGGTGCTGAGGGACCGATGCACGCCTTCATGTCCCTCAACATGCTGGGCGGAATACTCATGACACCCCTGATCGCCCGGCTCGCGTCCTCGGCCGGGGCCCATTCGGCGCGATGGGTGATGACGCTGGCGGGTCTTGACGCGATACTCCTCGTAGCCGTTTCTCTGCCCCTCGCGACTCCTCTCATTCTGGCTCTTCGGATCGTGGAGGGCGCGGCTCACCTGGGTGCTGCGAGCCTGCTCCTCGCGCGCGCGGCCGCGTACAAGCCGCTCGTCGGCGCCGGCCGGGCCATGGGGATGGCGGGGGCGGCGGTGATGCTCGCGATCGCCTTCGGCTCTGGTCTTGGCGGCATTCTCGTGGGCGAGAGCCCGCGTCTGCCGTTCCTCGTCGGGGCGTGCTTGTCACTGATAGTCGCCGCGGCAGCGCCCTTCCTCTATTCCTCAACCCTGCCCAAGGAGATGGCCGCGGGGACGGCTCCTCCACCCCTCTCGCTGCGCGACCCGAACGTTCTTGGACCTCTCTCCGCCGCGTTTATCGAGCGGTTCACCATCGGCCTCATCATCGTCACCTTCGCGTTGTTCGCCACGAAGACTCATGGCCTCTCGGATCGCAGTGTTGGCCTGCTCTATTCGATGCTGATGCTGCCGTTCGCGCTCCTCATGTACCCCGCGAGCCGAATGGGAGACCGATTTCCGCGCGGTGGCCTTCTGGGTGTCGCCACCCTCCTTTATGGAGTGTCGATTTCCTCGCTCGCGATCGCGCCCAAGGACCTTTTGTCCGTGTCCATGATCGTCGCAGGAGTGGCGTCATCGTTCATGTACGGCACGGTCCTTTGCTATGCGGCGACCCTTGTTCCCGCCGAATCACGCGGCCGCATGATGGCGCTCGTGAACACCGCGGGTGCCATGGGAATGTTCCTTGGCCCGATGTGCGGCGGATTGATGGTGGCGATGGGCCGTGGTTCTTTGGATCCGATGTCCGCCTACCGAAATGTTTTCTATTTCGCGGGCGTGGTTTGCGTGGCGTGGGTGGTGATTCAGGGGCGGTGGCTCTTGGCGCGACTTCGAATCGAACAGAGAGAACATGCCCTCGCCGCCTCGGTCCAGTAGCCCGACCTACGCACCTTTGCCGAAGACCGCGCGCATCGCGGCGCCACGAAAACCTCGAGGCAAGAAGATTCTCGTCTGGATCCTCGGCCTGATCGTCACCCTGCCCCTGGCGGCGGTCGCGGTGATCGCCTCCATGCCGGTGCCGATCGACACCGAGGGGGCGCCCGATACGGCAGGGCCGAGCGGCGCCGGTGGACTCTCGAGTCGTTGGCCCGACATGCCTCAGCGCCCAGACAATTCGGTTACAGGTCCGAAGTTCGCGCGTCGCGCGGCTCTCGGCCGCCTGCTCTATTACGACCCGGTTCTCTCCGGCAAGAACGACATGTCGTGCGCCACCTGTCACCATCCTGACCTTGGTTACACAGACGGCCGCGGACGGGCCATGGGTGAAGGGGGCAAGGGCCTTGGACCGGAACGGACGGGAGGCCGGGTGATTCGACGCGCCGCACCAACGGTCTGGAACGCGGCCTTCAGCGAAACCCAGTTCTGGGACGGGCGTGCGAAAGACCTCGAGGACCAGGCGCGCAATCCAATCACCGCACCTGAGGAGATGGCGGAGACGGACGCGAATCTCTCGAGTGAGATGGCGACACTGCCCGAGTATCAGTCGATGTTCGACGAGGCGTTCGGCGGCCACATGGGCTCATCGATCAACCTGCAGAACGTGACGAAAGCGCTCGCGGCATTCGAACGGACCCAGCTCTCGACCCGGTCTCCCTTCGATCGTTACGTGGCGGGCGACCGCAGTGCGCTCACCGTTTCGCAACGTCGCGGTTTCGATGTTTTCCGCTCCGGCCAGGCTCGTTGTTTCGAGTGCCATTCCCTGCCCACATTCTCGAGCCCGAACTTCAAGATCATCGGCGTCCCGAAACTCGACGATGAGGCGGAGGACCGCGGTCGCGGCGACATCGCGGGCGGCGCTGGGCTTAAGGGTGCTTTCAAGGTCCCGACCCTTCGGAACGTGGCCCTCACCGCCCCCTACATGCACAACGGACGCTTTCAGACTCTCGAGGAAGTGGTCGATTTCTACGCCAAAGGTGGCGGGCCGGGTTTCGGAATCAAGACGCCGAATCTCGACGACAAGATCCGTCCGATGAATCTCACGCCCCAGCAGCGGACCGACCTCATCGCGTTCATGAACGCGCTCACCGACGAAAGTGCCCTCGCCGAGCCCCCGCGCCGCGTGCCCTCAACGTTGAGGGTGGTACCGCGTCTTGCTAACAAAGCTCGGGCCGACGCCGCCCGGCTGAACACGGGCCTTGGGAGAAAGATCTCGCGGACGGTGGGCGAGTTCATTGTTGCGCCCGGCGAGTCGATTCAAGACGCGATCGACCGCGCGGCCGAGGGCTCGGTGATCCGGGTCCAGCCTGGTGAGTACTACGAGTCAATCACGGTCGACACCGACAAGATCACCCTCATCGGTGGCGATGGCACTCCCGCCACAAGGCCGGCGCTCGACGGACATGGCGTGCTCTCCGACGCGGTGATCGCTACAGGCCGCGACTTCACCATGGCGAACTTCGCGGTCCGTCATTACGTGGGCAACGGCGTGGTCGCCCAAGAGACGACGAACGTCACCTTCAAGGACCTCAGGATCGAAGACACCGGCCTCTACGGCGTCTATCCGGTCCGCTCCTCCTTCGTGAAAGTGCAGAAGGTGGAGGTCAGCGGGGCGCGCGACGCAGGCATCTATGTCGGGCAGTCGAAGGGGATTGTCGTGGAGGATTGCATCGCTCACGGCAACGTGACCGGCATCGAGATCGAGAATTCAGTGGACGCGCGGGTCGAGCGAAATCACGTGTACGACAACACCGGTGGCATTCTCGTCTTCGCTCTGCCCGGCAATCCGTCGAAGGAAGCGAAGCGCACGCGCGTGGCGAAGAACCGCATCATCGGGAACAATCACGAGAATTTCGCCGACCCCGCGGCCATCGTCGCGAAGGTGCCTTCGGGCGGGGGCGTCTTCATCCTGGCCGCTGACGACACCGAGGTGACCGAGAACGAGATTCGCGACAACAACTCCTTCGGGGTGGCCGTCCTTGGCCTCGATAGTTTGTTTCCAGGCCACGGCGCCTTTGACGTGGGTGCTTTCTCCGACCGGACCCGCATCTACGGGAATCAGTATTCCGGCAATGGCTCGAGGCCCGACAAGTCGCTCACCGCCGCCGGTCTCAAAGGCGCTGACCTCGTGTGGGATGTCACCGGCTCCACGAACGTATGGAATGAGAAAGGCGCGACGGTCGCGGTGCCCGTGCTCGATGAGCGCTGGCCCGCCTTCGCGCGTCGTGTCCTGTTCCAGTTCCTCACCCGCGCCAAGAAATCCGAGTGAGCGACCGCGTCCACGAGCTCCTGAATGTCTACGACGCCGCGGGCGTCGTGGTGGGCTCGATGGAACGGGGCGACGCGAAGGCGAAGGGATACGCGGCAGGAGCCGTGCAATTGCTTCTGGTGGGAGGCGATGGCCGTGTGCTTCTCCAGCAGCGACGCGATGACAAAGAGAACGGCGGCCTTTGGGACAAGAGCGTCGGTGGTCACGTGCAGGCGGGGGAGACGTTTGACCAGGCGCTCCTTCGAGAGGCGAATGAAGAGCTCTTTGGCCGCGTTGATGCAGGTCGGGTGGTGCTGGTGTCCGACCTCGATACGGGGTACGAGGATGCCCGGCCGGTTCGCGTCCGCCACATCCGAACGGAACTCGGGCTCCGCGACATCCGTTACGCCGCGACCGAGGGACGTGAGGTCATCAACGTCACGTACCACGCGGCCATGTATCTCGGCCGCACTACGCTCGCCATCGGAGACTTCGCGGCGCAGGAGGAAGAACTCTCGGATCTCGGCTATTTCGAGCCCGCTGAGATCGATGGGATGCTCGTGAGCGGCAGGCTCGCGCCCAACATGGGATTTCTCTGGTTTGCCCTTGGCGCTCTGGCGGCTGCGCGCCGCGGCTGAGGAAGATCAGGCCCTTCGCGCCGAGACGAACCAGTCCCAGGGCTTCTCACCCCGTAGTGCCGGCGGAGGCGTGATTCCGTGGCTGTGCCACGTGTACTCGACCTTCCTCAACCGGATCCCTTCAAGACCCAGGTCGCTCAGCGTCTGTCGGAGTTCGGTGTGGGTGTAGTGCTTTGTGGGCACGCCGCCGAAACGCACCACGCCCGGCCGGATGGGAGGGCGGAAGTGTTTCACCGCCCGCACCAGCGGGTCGATGTGTGGCCGCCTCGCCTTCGCGACGAGTTCCGCTGATTCGAGTGCCGGGACGACCAGAAGGAAGCGTCCCTTCGGGCGGAGCATCGCGTTCATAGAGCGCAGCACCGAATGCCACTCGCTCTTCTCCGGATGAAGGGCCACATTGACGCACAGGACGGCGTCGAACCGGTTGCGCATTGAAGGCGCAGCGCGGTGTGCGACATCCACCTTCACATTCTTCCGCGAACGCATGCGCTTGCGCGCGACCTCTACGCATCGAGGCGCCTGCTCGAAGCCGTGTACCTCATCAAAGAGGCGGCTCAGCAGCGGGAGATACGTGCCGATGCCGCATCCGAAGTCGGCGATGTTGCAGGCCCGGCGCGCGGTCGCGGTCAGCTCGTCCCGGACGACGGGGCTCCGAGCGCAGAGCAACGTGTTGAACACTTCCGAGGTCCACCGGTGCGCGATGCGGTCCCAGTGTTGGGCATAGACCGTGCCCGACCCACTTCGCTTCGGCGGCATAGCGCCGGAGGATAACAACGATTCGGAGGGCTCAGATCCGTGAGATCACGACGCGGGTGATGGCGCCCACAACGGAAACGGATTGATCGCGGTGCCTTCCCACCAGCGCTTTTCCGCGCCGAGCCGGAAGATCGTGAAATGCAGGTGGGGTGCGGTGGGCGACGCATTCCCGGTGGAGCCCACGTAGCCGATCACGTCGCCTTTCCGCAACAGCCTGCCCTGCTCGATGTCTTTCGCGTAGCTGTCGAGATGAGCGTAGTAGTAGCAGTACTCGCCGCTGGGATCGAACTGATAAAGGGTGAGTCCGCCCTGCTTGCTTGTAAAGAGCTTCTCCACGCGGCCCTCTTCAACTGCGAGAACCGGCGTGCCTCGCGGCGCCATGATGTCCATCGCCTGGTGCCGTCGACCTCCGCGGTCGTCACTAAATGTGTTGCGCAACGCTTGCTTGGGCATGTCCTTGACCGGCACGATCAACCCGCGCACTCGAAGCCGGTCGAGATCGGTCTGGAGCAGAGGCAGGTCGAGCGT
>JAYUUU010000406.1:0-5567 GCA_043754395.1 Vicinamibacteria bacterium | reverse complement strand
GGGCGATCTAAGATGCGCGGCCATGCGAGCTGCGCTTACCGAAACGTCCCTCGACCTCCCTCTTGTCCGGCGCGGCAAGGTCCGCGACGTTTACGACCTCGGCACCGAGCTGCTGATCGTCACCACCGATCGACTTTCAGCGTTCGACGTGGTGCTTCCGCAGGGGATCCCCGACAAGGGCCGTGTTCTGAATCAGCTTTCACTCTTCTGGTTCCAGCGGCTGGAGGATTCGATTCCGAATCACGTCGTCGCCGCGGATACCAAGGATTTCCCCGCTTCGCTGAAACCGCACGGCGCGTTGCTGGACGGGCGTTCGATGGTGGTCAGAAAAACCGACCCGCTGCCCGTCGAGTGCGTGGTCCGCGGGTACCTCGCGGGCTCGGGGTTCAAGGACTACAAGAAGACCAGCTCGATCTGCGGCCTTACCCTTCCTGAGGGTTTGCTCGAGTCGCAGCAGTTTCCCTTTCCTCTGTTCACCCCCGCGACCAAGGCCGAGACGGGCCACGACGAGAACATCTCGTTCGACGCAATGGTCAAACTCGTGGGCTTCGAACACGCGGAAACCGCGCGCGGGGCTTCGCTCGGCATCTACGAGAAGGCGCGTCGCCACGCGCTAAGCGTGGGTCTCACCATCGCCGATACGAAGTTCGAGTTCGGCATCGTGAAGGGCGGCCTCATCTGGATCGACGAGGCGCTCACGCCGGACTCCTCGCGCTTTTGGGAAGCGTCAGAGGTCGTTGCCGGCAAAACACCGCCGAGCTTCGACAAGCAGTTCGTCCGCGACTACCTCGAGACGCTCACCTGGAACAAGACGTACCCGGGCCCGGACCTGCCGGCGGAGGTCATCGCAGGCACGCGCTCGCGATACCTCGAAGCGTTTCGTCGTCTGACAGGGAGAGAACTCCCCGGACTGGATTAATGAACGTCATCGCGAGCCGGTTCACGGATCAAGCTGCGCAACGGCCTAGTTCTGCGCCTATCTCAAACTAACCGCGGCGGAGCAATCGCTTCGCGGCGATGAGGGTTTCAAAAACCCACTGCTCCCAAGCGGGGCGGTGGAGCCGGTAGTAGAGGCGGTGGCTTTCGTCGTAGGCGTCGCGTGAGCGCTTCGATGCTTTCGCCATGCTGGTGCCGAGCTCGTGAAGCACCACCGCCTGCGGAACGAACATCACCTTGCGCCCGGCCTTCCGCAGCCGCAGGCAAAGATCGGCGTCTTCTTCGTAAAGAAAATAGCGCTCATCGAAGAAACCGACGTCGCGGGCAGCGGACATTCTGAGCAGCATGCATGAGCCCGAGATCCAATCGACGTCTCGCTCGCTCTGCGTCGCGACCCGCCACTCTGCAAGAGCCCCCGCCTCTCCGGCCTTCACACCCTTCACGAGTTTCCGCTGGCGAAACTCAGCTAGGAGGCTCAGGTCCGGACCAAAGCTCACCTGCGGGCGGCCGTCCTCGTAGACCGTCCTCGGACCGAGTGCCACAGCTTCCGGCTGGCGATCGGCGGCGGTTAACAGCTGGGGGATCGTCGACGAGGTGAGCCGGGCGTCGGGATTGAGGACGAGGGCAAACTCGGTCTCGGCGGTGCGGAGCGCGCGGTTGTTGCCCTTCGAAAAGCCCTCGTTGCTCTCGGCGCGGATGAGGGTTACGAACGAAGCGGCCTGAGCGACCTCGACCGTCTTGTCCTCACTCGCGTTGTCGACGACGATCACGCGATGTCCCTCCGCGTGCAATTCGATCGAAGCCAAACAATCCGCGAGGACGTCAGCGGAGTTGAAGGTGACGATCACGATCGTCACGCGCGAGGCGCTCACGACGCCGCCCTTTCAAGAACAGCAAGCGTCTCTGCAGCGGCCCGATCCCACGAGAAGGCCTTTGCCCGTTCGAGACCCCTCTCGCGAAGATCCGCGCTCGCCACCGAGTCGGAAATCACGTTCGACAGCGCCTGTGTCACCACAGTCTCTTCCGGCTCGACCACGAGGGCGCCTTTCGAGAACATCTCATTCAGACTGCCGCGGTTCGCAACGATCGTGGGCACGCCGCGAGACATCGCCTCGAGTGCAGGCAAGCCGAAGCCTTCGTATTCCGACAGGAATACCGCGACATCCGCAGCCGCGTAGTGGCGAGCCACCTCGTCATCGGAGACAAAGCCCGACACGCTAACGGCTTGCTGACAGCCGAGGCTCGCCGCGAGTGCTGTCACATCCTCGAAAGGATGCGAGCGGTTCTCGCCGATGATGCCGAGCCGAACGGCCGGATGCGATTCCCGTAATCGCGCCACCGCACGCACCAGCGTGCTCACGTTGCGGCGCCTCAACACCGTCCCGACGGTGACGATGTAGGCAGCGCCCTCATCGATGCCGAGCGCAAGCCGGCTCGCCTCCCGGCTCGGCCCGGCTGGAAGATCGTCATCCGGCCCGAGCAGGACCACCTCGGTCTTCGCAGCCGCGTCCTCGCCGAGGTGGCGGCGGATCTCGGCCTTCGTGAACTCGGAGCAGGCGAGGATCGAGTGCGACACGCCGGCCGAAAAGCGCGCCATGGCGCGGCGGCGCAGACCGTGCAGAAAACCAAACTCCTCGCGGCGCGCGAAGAATGAAAGATCGTGAATCGCGGTGACCCGCGGGACTTGTCCCGAAAGCGGGCACGAGTACGCGGGCGAGAGCAGGACATCGATGCGGTCGACGCGAAGGGCGCCGGGCAACGTGCGCTGTTCCCAAATGAGCGGATGACCACCCGGCAAGACGCGAGTCGCGATGTGGCTCGACTCGAGCGGCAGCGAGACCGGCGACATGCCGTAGACCACGAGGTGGTGGTGATCTTGAAGTGCTACTCGGCGAAGCAGGCTGCGAAGGTATCGCCCGACCCCCGTGGGCTTGCCTTCGAGTTCACGGCCGTCGATGGCGATCCGAAGAGCGCGTGGCGGGGTGCCGGTCATGCGCCCAGGATTCTCCGATAGAACGCGAGCGTGGCCTGCGCCGTCCGGCTCCAGTCAAAGAGCCGGCTCTGTTCGAGACCAAGCACGCGGAGTTGGTCGGCACGAAGTTTGTCCGTCAGGACCCGCTCGAGGGCCGACACGATCGCCGCCGTATCGGCGGGGTCGACAAACTCGGCCGCCGTTCCCGCGATCTCGCTCAAAGACGAACCGCGCGAGCAGACCACGGGAAGTCCCGCGGCCATCGCTTCCACCACCGTAAAACCAAACCCTTCCTCGAGGCTCACAAGAGCGAGACACGCGGAGGCGCTCATCAGACAGCGGATCTCATGAGTCTGAAGGTAGCCCGTTGAAATCACGCGCGCGGTTCCGCGACGGCTGGTCGACCGCGAGGTATCCGGTCCCACCAGGACGAGCGGCGGAATCTCCTGCCCTCTTGCCGCGAGCATGGCGTGAGCTTCGACGAGCCCATCGACGTTCTTGCGCTTCTCGTCGCTGCCGACATACAGGATGGAACCCCGCGGCACGTTCAGGCTGCGCAACACTCCATCGACCTGGCCCGCGGACGGCGGAAGGCGGAACGACGCGTCGAGGCCGTAAGGCGTCACGCAGATCCGCTCTCGGGGCACTTTGAGGAGCCGCTCGATCTCAAGGGCGGTGTACTCGGAAGGGCAGATGACACCGTCGGCGCGCCGGGCATGATCAACGACCAGCGGGGCGTAGTCGCGCCGGATTTCCCCCCCCGTCATCTCCTTGTGCTTGAAGAAGAAGAGATCATGGATACTGACGATCCGCTTCGCTTTCCGCGCGGGCGTGAGGAGGGCATGCGGAGAATGCACGAGATCGAACTCACGTCCGCACAAAGTCTCGATGGGCGGCCAGGACAGCCGGTTCCACGCAAGGTTCAAGACGCGAACTGGAATGTGGCGGTCGACGACGTCGACATTCGGTCCGGCAACCGGCTGGTCCCAGCGCTCGCGAAGCGAGGCCGAGAAGAGCGTGAAACGCGACCGAGGGTCGAGGCGCGGAAGGGCTGCCGCCAGCGCGCCGATGTAGACGCCCACGCCGGTGGGGCGGGAAAGCGCAGGACGAACGTCGAGCGCCACTCTCATCGGCGGCGATGCTATACGGGGGCTGGACGAAAGACCAACGAGCTCGATACCTCGCTTTTGCTAAACTTCAACCTCCTCATCAGGCATCGCGTCCTGCGGCAGGCCCGCGGGGACCGCCCTCATTCAAGCCCTCATCCACGCCCTCCCAAGCAAAGGAACCACAGGACCGCATGAAAATCGGCGTTGTCGGTACGGGATACGTCGGCCTTGTCGCCGCGGCTTGTTTCGCCGAGAACGGCAACAGCGTGATTGGCGTCGATATCGATGAGGCGAAGATCAAAGCGCTCCTCGCCGGGCAGATCCCAATCTACGAACCCGGTCTCGCCGAGATCGTGGTCCAGAACGTCGGCGAAGGCCGGCTGCGCTTCACCACCGACATCACCCTGGCGGTGCGCGAGTGCGACGTGCTCTTCATCGCGGTGGGAACGCCGCAGGACGAGGACGGTTCGGCCGACCTCAAGTTCGTTCTCAAGGTCGCGGAGCAGATCGCGGACGCGATGAACGGCCCGAAGGTCGTGGTGAACAAGTCGACTGTGCCCGTGGGCACGGCCGCGAAGGTGAAAGCGGCGATCGAGGCGCGCACCAAGCATCCGGTGAGCGTGGTTTCGAACCCGGAGTTCCTCAAGGAGGGTGCTGCGGTCGACGACTTCCTCAAGCCCGACCGGGTGGTGATCGGCACGTCCGACGCCGCGGCTGAGGCGGTGATGCGCGAGCTGTATGAGCCCTTCGTGCGCACGGGCAAGCCGATCCTCGCCATGGACAACGTCTCGGCCGAGCTCACCAAGTACGCCTCGAACGCGATGCTCGCGCTGCGGATCTCCTTCATGAACGAAGTCGCGAACCTCTGCGACGCGACCGGCGCCGACGTCGAGATGGTGCGCAAGGGCATGGCCACCGACTCGCGCATCGGGCCCGCCTTCCTCTTCCCCGGCCTCGGCTACGGCGGCTCCTGTTTCCCGAAGGACGTGAAGGCCATCGACCACACGAGCCGCGAACATGGCGCGCCCATGGAGATCGTGGCCGCGGTGGAGCGGGTCAACACCAGGCAGAAGACCATCATGCTCCCGCGGATGGAGAAGATGCTCGGCGGATTCGAAGGCAAGAAGATCGCGGTGTGGGGCGTGGCGTTCAAGCCCCGCACCGACGACATCCGGGAAGCTCCGGCCCTCTTCATCATCGAAGGCCTCATCGCGAAAGGCGCCACCGTCGCGGCCTACGACCCCAAGGCCATGGATCACGCGAAAGGATCGCTCCCCGCGTCCGTCCGCTGGGCCAAGAACGGCTACGACGCGCTCGAGGGTGCGGATGCCCTGCTTCTCGCCACCGAGTGGAACGAGTTCCGCGAACCTGACTTCGGAAGAATGAAGTCGCTGATGCGGCGCCCCCTCATCTTCGACGGCCGCAACATCTTCAATCCGAAAACCGTGAAGGCCCTCGGCTTCGAATACGTCGGCGTGGGCCGACGCTAGTTTGAAGGTAGCAGTCACGGGCGGGGCCGGATACATCGGCTCGCACACCGCGGCCGAGCT
>JAYUUU010000405.1:0-4438 GCA_043754395.1 Vicinamibacteria bacterium | reverse complement strand
GTGTCGTGGATGGTGAGCCGGCTGCTCGGCCTGCCCGCGGACCTTTCCCCGGGTGACGCCGCCGACGCCCTGGCCCTCGCCATCTGCGGCGCCGATCTCATGCCCGACCTCGAGAAAGTGAAGCTCCAATGATCGGCTTTCTACGCGGAGCCCTCCTCCAAAAAAATCCCCAGGAGATCCTCCTCGACGTGTCCGGCGTCGGGTATCGCGTTCTCGTTCCTATTTCGACTTTCTGCCGGCTTGGCGACCTTGGAACCCAGGCCCAACTCCACATCCACACTCACGTGCGCGAGGATCAGCTCGCCCTGTATGGCTTCGCGACATCCACCGAGATCGAGCTCTTCGAAAAGCTTATCGCGGTGAGCGGCGTGGGTCCCAAGGTCGCACTTGGCGTGCTCTCCGGCATTGAGGCCGACGATCTCGTCCACGCGATTCGCGCAAACGATGTGGCGAGGCTTACCCGCGTCCCGGGCATCGGGAAGAAAACCGCTGAGCGACTTATCCTCGAACTCAAGGATAAGCTCGCGTCGTTTCATCCCGAGAGCGCCGCGCCGCCGCCACCCTCGCCAAAGCGCGCCGACCTCCTCTCGGCCCTTGCGAATCTCGGCTACTCGCCCGCCGAAGCCGAGCGCGCGGCGACCGAAGTGCTGCGGCAGCAGCCCGAGGCCCCGCTCGGAGACCTCCTCCGCGACGCGCTTCGCGTCATCTCCCGCCGGTAGAGTCCTTCCATGGCCGCCGAAGACCCGCGCCTCATTTCACGAGCCCGTCTCGATGACGATGTGCGCTTCGATGTGTCGCTCCGGCCCTTGCGCCTCGTCGACTACATCGGCCAGCGCCATGTCGTCGAGAACCTTGGTGTCTCCATCCAAGCCGCGAAAAACCGCGGCGAGGCTTTGGATCACATCCTGCTCTTCGGCCCTCCCGGTGTCGGCAAAACCTCGCTGGCCCACGTCATCGCCAACGAACTCGGCGTGCCGATCAAGGTTACGTCGGGCCCGGTGGTCGAGCGCGCGGGCGACCTCGCGGCGCTTCTCACCGCCCTCGATGATCGCGAGATCCTCTTCATCGACGAGATCCATCGCCTCGACGCGAAGGTCGAAGAGATTCTTTATCCGGCCCTCGAGGATTTCAGCCTCGACCTGATGATCGGGACCGGCCCCGGCGCTCGGTCCATGAGGGTCCCGCTCAAACCCTTCACACTGATTTCTGCGACCACACGCGCGGGCCTTCTGACCGCGCCGCTGCGGAGTCGCTTCGGAATCGTCATGCGGCTCGACCTCTACAACGCGGACGACCTCCAGATCATCATCACCCGGTCGGCCCGCTTGCTGGGCGTGCCTCTCGACGAGGATGGCGCGCAGCAGATCGCGCGACGCAGCCGCGGAACCCCGCGCATCGCCAACCGCCTCCTTCGCCGCGTTCGCGACTTCGCCCAGGTCCGCGCGCAGGGCCACATCACGGGTGCGGTGGCGGACGATGCTTTGAAGCTCCTCGCCGTCGACGATTTCGGCTTCGACGAGATCGACCGCAACCTGCTCCTCACCATCATCGAGAAGTTCGGCGGCGGTCCGGTGGGTGTCGGCACACTCGCCGCGTCCATCGGCGAGGACGCGGAGGCGATCGAAGACATATACGAGCCCTATCTGATGCAGATCGGCTTTCTGGATCGCACGCCGCGCGGGCGCATCGCGACACCGCGCGCCTACAAGCACTTTGGGCTGGATCGGCCCGACGCCGAGCGGCCACAGAAGAAACTGTTCTGAGAACTCAGGACTTCGACTTCGACCTGCCGCCTGGTCTCATCGCGCAAGCCCCGCTAAAAGACCGAGACGCGTCGAAGCTGCTGACCCTCGATCGTCGCACCGGTGCTCTCGGCCACGAGCGCTTCTCGTCTCTTCCCGACTTGCTGCGCAATGGCGACTTGCTCGTCGTCAACCGAAGCCGTGTCGTTCCTGCGCGCCTCTTGGGGCAGACCGCGGGTGGCGGCCGCGCCGAGGTGCTCTACCTCTTTCCCGAGCCCACCAATCCCGATCATTTCCGCGCCCTCGTCCGGCCCGGGCGGAAACTCAAGGAAGGCGCCGAGGTGCGCCTCGGTGAGAACGAGCGCTGCATCGTCGTGGCCATTCACCCGGATGGTGCTCGCACCATGCGGTTCGATGGGCCGACGAAGGTCCTCGACCTCCTGAATCAGCTCGGTCACCTCCCGCTTCCCCCCTACATCGATCGAGCCGATACCCCCCTCGATCGGGAGCGCTATCAGACAATTTACGCCCGCGAACCCGGCAGTGTGGCCGCACCGACGGCAGGCCTGCACTTCACCGAACACCTGTTGAACCGCCTGCGCGAGAAGGGCGTCCGCATCCACGAAATCATGCTGCACGTCGGACCGGGAACGTTTGCGCGAGTCGACGCGGAGAACATCGCCGACCATCGCGTGCCGCCCGAGAAGTATCTCGTTCCCGAAGAAACCGCCGCGGCCTATGCGCGAGCGCGGGAGAATGGCGATCGTGTGGTCGCCGTGGGCACCACGACGGTTCGAACCCTCGAAAGCGCGACCCTCGATGGACGCCTGATGCCGGGGCCCGGCGAAACGGACCTGGTGATCCGGCCCGGCCATCGTTTTCAGGCGGTTGACGCCCTCGTCACCAACTTCCACCTTCCGAAGTCCTCTTTGCTGTTCCTGGTTTCGGCGTTCGCGGGCACCGAAACCATCCGGGCTGCCTACACCGCGGCGATCCGCGGCGAGTACCGCTTCTACAGCTACGGCGACGCGATGTTCGTCCAATGATTCACAAGGCCGAAGCCTTAAACTCTCCAAACACCATGAACTCCGATTCCCGCGCCGGCCGATGGCCCGTTCTTGTAGCTTTGGCACTCGCCCTCCTGGCGCCTCTCGCCTGCAAAAAACTTGATCAGATCGACGTTCCCGCGACCAACCCCAACCCGCCCGTGGGCAATATCCCGCCAGCCCAGCCTGGAGGCACGATTGTCATCGGGAACCCAAACGCCACACCGACTCCCTCTCCAAGCTCATCGCCCGCTGCGTCTCCCGGCTCATCTCCCGCGGCCTCACCCGCGACGAGCCCGAACAGCAGCACGTGCTCGCTCGCCGCTATGCCCGAAGGGTCTCCCTGCCGGGCCGAAGCCCCGAGCTTCCAGGCCCAGGTCGAAGCGGCCCAGGCGGATGTCTTACGCACTCGCCCCGACCTTTTCGAGGGTGGCCGCGTCCGAAGTGAGGACGCCTACGTTCAGGAGGTGGCTCGCGTTCTCCGCACTCGCGGGCTTTGCGCCACCCAGGGCGGCCCCAAAGACGAGGTTGCGGTGAAGACCACCAACGACTGGAATGACCAATACGACATCGTGCTTTCGAGCGGCCAGACCTGGAGTTCCTACCAGGTGACCTGCCGGCCCTCCCGTTTCTAGCGGCGCCACGTCGCGGCCGCCCATCCACCCCGCCACCGAGGCTCATGACAGAACTCGACATCACCCAACTGAACGAAGTCGTGCGCGAACAGTCCCTGCGCGTGCAGGCGGCCGCCACCGAGATCCGCAAAGTCATCGTGGGCCAGCCCGCCCTGGTCGACCGCCTCCTGATCGCTCTCCTGTGTCGAGGGCACCTTCTCGTCGAGGGTGTCCCCGGTCTTGCGAAGACACTGGCCATTAAGACCTTCTCTCGCGTTCTGGATTTGTCCTTTTCGAGGATTCAGTTCACGCCCGACCTTCTTCCCGCCGACCTTGTGGGCACGCTGATCTTTCAGCCGAAATCGGGCGAGTTCACTGTCCGTAAGGGTCCGGTGTTCGCCCATCTCGTCCTCGCGGACGAGATCAACCGCGCCCCCGCGAAGGTTCAGTCAGCGCTCCTCGAGGCCATGCAGGAGCGTCAGGTGACGATCGGCGACACCACATACCCGCTGCCCGAGCCCTTCCTCGTCTTCGCCACCCAGAACCCTATCGAGCAGGAGGGGACGTATCCGCTGCCCGAGGCCCAGGTCGATCGCTTCCTGATGAAGGCGCGCATCGACTATCCGAAGAAGGAAGAAGAGCGTCAGATCCTCGACCGGATGCTCCTTCACTCTCCCGATGAACTCGTCGTCACCAAGCGGCTCGACCAGACCTCCGTCCTCGCCATCGCGAAACTGGTCAGGAACGTCCATCTCGACGAGCGCGTGCGGAACTACATAATCGAGATCGTGACCGCCACCCGAAAGCCTCGCGAGGTGGGTTTAGGCGACCTCTCCCATCTCATCAGTTTCGGCGCCTCACCCCGCGGCACCCTCGCCTTCTCCGAGGCCGCTCGCGCCGTGGCCTTCCTGCGCGGCCGAGCCTACGTCGTCCCCGAGGACGTCAAGGAAATCGCCCGGGACGTCCTGCGCCATCGCATTCTGCTCACCTACGAAGCCGAGGCGGAGAACGTGACGAGCGAGGCGGTCGTCGATCG
>JAYUUU010000404.1:0-2321 GCA_043754395.1 Vicinamibacteria bacterium | reverse complement strand
TTCATTCAACGGAGGGGGCAGGCGAGTACGTCCACGATCACGGGATTGCTTCGTCACCTTCGTTCGATGAGTTTCCTCGCAATGACGGACGCGGTTCGTCAGCCGAGCTGCTTCGTCGCCTTCGCTTGACGGGCTTCCTCGCAATGACGGAGGAGGGCGACGGCGCGGGGCGTTTGGCGCGGCTAAACTCCCACCCCCTCCATGGCCGCTCCTGAGTTTGTTCATCTTCATCTTCACACCGAGTTTTCGCTTCTTGACGGGGCTTGCCATCTAGACGAACTCGCGAAGCATGCGGCTTCCATGGGGATGAAAGCCATGGCCATCACGGACCACGGCGCGATGTTCGGGGCGGTGGGGTGGGCGGCGGCGTGCAAAAAGGCCGGGATCAAGCCCATCATTGGCTGCGAGAGCTACGTAGCGCTTGGGTCTCGTCTCGAGAAGAGTGGCGGGGGCATCGCGAATGCCTACAACCACCTCGGGATGATCGCGACCACGAACGAGGGCTATCACAACCTCGCGAAGCTTTCGTCCATCGGCTACACCGAGGGGTTCTATCACCGGCCTCGTATCGACAAGGAAGTCCTCGCTCAGCACAGCAAGGGGCTTGTTGGTTTCTCCGGGTGCCTGGCGAGCGAGATCTCTCAGTGTTTGATGCGGGACGACGAGGCGGCGGCCATCAAGTCCGTCATGGAGTTCTGCGACATCTTCGGGAAGGACCGCTTCTTCCTGGAGCTGATGGATCACCGGATTCCCGAACAGACCAAGGTGAACAAGGGTCTGATGCGCATCGGGAAGAAGACCGGCCTGCCGTTCGTGGCTACGAACGATGCGCACTACCTTCATAAGGACGATCACGAGGCGCACGCGGTGCTGCTTTGCATCGGGACGGGGAAGAAGCTCGCCGATCCGAATCGTTTCGCGTTCGAGACGAATGAGTTCTATGTGAAGAGCGGTGAGGAGATGGAAGCACTCTTCGGCCATGTGCCCGATGCGCTTTCGAACACCGTGAAGATCGCCGACATGGTGGAGTTCAAGCTCGACACCAGCGCGAAGTTCCCGAAGTTCGACGTGCCTGCGGGCTACACCACCGAGACCTTCTTCGAGAAGATGACCCGCGAGGGGTTCACCGAGCGGCTCAAAGTGCTGGAGCCGCTCGCGACGTCGGGGCGGCTCAAGGTTGCGCTGACCGATTACGAGGCGCGACTCACTCGCGAGATCGGCGTCATCCATCGCGTCGGCTTCTCGGCCTACTTCCTGATCGTCGGCGACTTCATCCGCTTCGCGAAGGATCGCGGGATCCCTGTCGGCCCCGGCCGCGGTTCGGCCGCGGGAAGCCTTGTGGCCTACTCGCTCAAGATCACCGACATCGATCCGATGGAGAACGGTCTGATCTTCGAGCGGTTCCTGAACGAAGAACGCATCAGCCCTCCTGACATCGACATCGACTTCTGCGAGAACCGGCGCGGAGAGGTGATCGACTACGTCACCCAGAAGTACGGGCGCGAGAATGTGGCCCAGATCATCACGTTCGGGACGATGAAGGCGAAGGCCGTGGTGCGCGCCGTGTCGCGTGTGCTGGATCTCTCCTTCGCCGACAGCGACCGCATCGCGAAGATGGTGCCCGCCGACCTCGGGATGACGCTCGAAAAAGCTCTCCAGGATTCGCCGGCACTGGCCGACGCCTATAAGAAGGAAGAGCTGACGAAGCGGGTCATCGACATCGGCAAGCGCCTGGAAGGCACCACGCGCCACGCTTCCACACACGCGGCTGGTGTCGTGATCTCCCCTGTGCCGCTCGCCACCCTCGTCCCGCTCTACAAGTTCCCGGGCACCGAGTCGGTGGTGACGCAGTTCGATATGAAGGGCGTCGAAGAGATCGGCCTCCTCAAGATGGACTTCCTGGGCCTTTCAACACTCACGCTCATCGACCGCTGCGTGAAGATGATCGAAGCGCAGACGGGCGAGAAGATCGATCCTTCGCTGCTCGAGGACGGCGACAAGAAGACGTACGAGCTTTTCTCCACCGGCAAGACGAACGGCGTGTTCCAGTTCGAGTCGGACGGCATGAAGGACGTGCTGCGCCGCTTCAAGCCGGATCGCCTCGGCCACCTCACCGCTCTCAACGCTCTGTATCGGCCAGGTCCGATGCAGATGATCGACGACTTCGTCAAACGGCGTCACGGCCAGACCAAGGTCACGTACGAGCATCCCTCCTTCGAGAAGATCCTGGGCGAGACCTACGGCATCATGGTCTACCAGGAGCAGGTCATGCAGATCGCCGCGGCCATCGCGGGCTTCACGATGGGCGAGGCCGACATGCT
>JAYUUU010000403.1:0-7447 GCA_043754395.1 Vicinamibacteria bacterium | reverse complement strand
AGCACGAGGTAATACTCGCCGCCGGTTTCACCCGCTCCGCGCGGAACCATGATCCGCGGGTCCTCGCGCGACATCTTGAAGGTCCCGCTCGGGCTCTTCACCCGCATCTGAGTCGTGGCGCCATCCCCGTCCAGATCCTCAGCCTTGTCCTCGTCGAGAAGCCCGTCGTCGTCCTCGTCCCATGGCTTCAGCGTGGACCGCAGATTGTCAGGATTCTTGAGAGCGTGGTCGGAGCCGTCGGGATTGAACTTGGGCCGCAGGTACAGGGTGCGCGTATCGAGCAGTTCGGTGACGGCCGGATCCTTGCCGTAGTGCGACGTGTAGTGCCAGATCAGATAGAGCACCATCTCGGAGCCCGCGAGTTCGCCCGAGTGAACACCCCCGTCGATGTAGTAGGCGGGCTTCTCCTCGGGGGTCTTGAGCTTCCGGTTCGTGAGTTCGACGACCCAAAGGTCCTGGCCCTTGAAACTCTTGCCGATCGAGGTGACGCGGGCGAGGTCTGGATACTTCGCCTCGATCTGTTTCAAGAACGCCGCGGTCTCCGCCGCGTCGTGATATTTCGTGAAATCGGCCGAACCGTCGGGCCGCATCACCTGCGCGTTTCCTACCCCCGACCCAGCGAGCAGGAAGGCCATTCCCAAGACTGTGGCACGTGTCATCGCCGGTCTCCTCGTCCAAAAATATGGCGGACAATGTCCGCGAGCCCTTTCGCCGCAAAAGGCAGCAGGAAGTATTGCATCGGAACCGCCACCCGCCACTCGTAGAGAAAGGGCGATTCGAAAATCAGGTAGTAGAGCGGGACGATCAGCCAGAGGATGGTGGCCTTGGGGACGCTCCTCATCGAAAGGAACACGCCGATCAACACGAAGATCGGAACCAGAAACCAGACGCCATGAAGAAGGCGGAGTGGGCCGCGAAGAAAAGAGCCGGCCCCCGCCATGGCCGCGAGCCGCGCTTCGTCAACCTTCACATCGAACTCGGGCGCTGGGAGAAGCGGGGGCAATTCCCGGTCGGCAATCACCGCGACGTCACCCGCGTTTAGAAGCGCCGGCGGGCCATCCGTGAAGAGAAGCATCATCGCCATCCGCCGCAGCATCGCGCGGGCATACCAGAGGGGCCGCGCCTTGATCACCGCGGTCGCGCGCTGGTATCGATCTCGATCACGCGCAATGCCCTCAGGCTCCGCCCACCATTGGAGGTAGTCGGGCCGGCCATAACGTTCCGCCTCCTCGGCGATCACCTGCTTGTCCCACATCCTGGCTCCGTATTCCCGGCCGCCTGCATCCGCCACACCCTGCCAAAGCGTGATGCCGCCGTTGATGCTCACGGGAACGAACTCTCCGAAGACCAGCCAGTTCCGCAGGGTGATCGGCGAGACGACGACGAGCGAAGTGAAGGCCATCATCAAAGAGAGAAGCAGCGCCCGTTTGGTTCGACCGAGAAGGAAGAACAGGAAGATCGCGGCGAAGGGGCCGAGCAGAATCACATTCGGGCGGATCCACACGCCGATCCCGATGAGCACACCCATCGCCAGCAGCCGCACGACTTCGCTTCGCTTTGAAACGACACCCTGGACCGCCTTCAACACCACCAGAAATGCCAGGATGAGCGGAAGAGAGGCGATGGCATCCGCGAGGATCAGGTTGGACGTGGCCGCGATGTGGGGCGAGATCGCGACGAGCAGGCCCGCGAGGACTCCCGCTGCCAGCCGGTGAACCCGATAGCCGAAGGCAAAGATCAGCAGTACGGCAATCGACGTGAGGACATCCTGCGCTATCGCGACCACGGGAAAACTGCGTCCCACGGTCGCGTAGACGGACGCGAGGAAGAGCGCGTAGCCCGGTGGCCTCGAGGCAAGGCCGGTGCGGGCGGGGTCCCACACTTTTGGAAAGAGAATGCCGTCACCCCAGAGAATGGACATGGCGGTGTCGTCGTAACGGCGCGCCATTCGCGACCCGTCCTGTTCGGGCGTATGAAGAAGCGCAATGCCGTCCGCGAAGTACAAGCCGCGCACCATCAGCGCGAGCACGAACAGCGACCCACAAGCTACCGCGATCTGGCTGCGGGGTCTCATCCGCCCGCCCCGCCAGAGGCTCGAAGTGCTGCGAGCGTCCGCCCGATCACGGCATCGAGGCCAACGAGTGGAGAGCCGCCGAGTGTCGCCACAGGGCCTGGGTCTCCCACTTCGTCGCAAAGCAGACAGTCGAGATCGGTGGGGCTCAGGCCAAAATACCCGGAGGCACGGGCCATGACGAAGCTCTCGTCGATCGATCTCTCCTGGATCAGGACGGACTTCCCGCTCAGAGCCGCGATGCGGCCGATCAACGCGCGATACGACACGATCTCGGGGCCCACCAGGTCGATCACACGCGGAGACACGTCGGTTCTCTCGAGCGCGCCCAGCGTGGCTCGAGCGGCGTCCTCGACCGATACGGGCTGAAGCCGATACGACCCATCTCCCGGGATCTCAATGACGTTTTCAGTACTCATCCGACCGAGAAGCGGTGTCAGGAACTCATCTCCATGGCCGAAGATGTAGGAGGGGCGGAACACGGTGGCGCTTACGCCGGACCGAAGCAGGGCCACCTCGCCCGCCATCTTGGCGAGAAAGTAGGCGCTCGTGCAGTACCGCGTCATGCCGTAATGCGCGATGCCGAGGCCGCTGTAGAAAAGGACCCTTGAGACGCCGGCCTCTTGGCAGGCGGAGAGCACATTGCGAAGGCCTTTAGGATCGGTCCGGTCCAGCACTTCCGCCCCGGTGGTCACCGACGCCGCATAAATGACGCCGTCGCAGCCCCGCAGCAGGGGGATAAGCGTCCGCGTCTGTGCTTCCTCAAGGTCCGCGACACGGGCCGGAACGCCTCCCAGCGCTCGAACGAGCGCGAAGCCGCTTTCGGAACGGACGACGCCTACCGTCTCGATCCCTCGGCGCACGGCCAGTTTGAGCACGTGCCGGCCGACAAACCCGTTCGCTCCCAGGATGGCGATTTTCCGCAGCATGCCGAGGCAGGAGGGTACCACCGGCCGTGGCATCGAGAGCATCCGGCGTCGCTCCTGCTAAAATCCCGCTCCGCGGCCCGATGGCCGCTCACCTGATCAGCTTTCGGCCTTGCTTGAAGGAAACCCCAGGTCTCCTTAGAAAAAGGCCGTCCATCCCGTAACTGAAAGAGAGTAAAAGAAGTGCGTCTAATCAAGACTTTTTCGTTCGTAACCCTCGCGGCCTTCGTGGCCGTTGCGTGCGGCAAGGGCCCTGCCCAGGCCGCGATCACCACCGCCGATGCCGCCGTTGAAGCCGCTCGCGCGGATGGCGAAAAGTATGTGCCCGAGCAGTTCAAGGCTCTCGCCGACACCAACGCGTCCGCCAAGTCGAAGTTCGACAGCGGCGACTACAAGGGCGCCCTCGAGACGGCTCAGGGCGTCCCCGCCCAGGCGACCGCAGTGAACCAGGCTGCCGCAGCCAAGAAGACGGAGCTCATGGAGTCCTGGAAGGCGATGGAAAGCACCCTCCCCACGATGGTTGCCGACATCACCAAGAAGGTCATGGAACTTTCCACGGCCAGGAAGCTCCCCGCAGGCCTCGACAAGGCTGGCGTGGAAGCTGCGAAGACCTCGCTCGATGGCGCCACCGCGATGTGGGCCGAAGCGGGCGCCGCGTTCGGCGCGGGTGACGTAGTCACTGCCGTCGCCAAGGCGACGCAGGTCAAGGCGACCGCCGAAGAGCTCATGACCAAGCTGGGCATGGCTCCCGCCGCCGCCCCTGCCGCGACCGAGCCGGCCAAGAAGTAACTCGTCCCTAAGCTTTAGGAAGCTCGGGCAGGCGACCGGTCCATCGAGGATCGGTCGCCTTTTTTCTTTCCCTTCCGCTAGTCTCCCGTGATCCCCATGTCCGCCGTCCCCATGATGTCCACACCCGGGAAGAGTGTGTGGTCGCGCCTAGGCGTCGAGCCCTCCGAGCAGCGCGGCGCCGCCTTGATGCTCGCGCACTCCGCGTTCATGGGTTTTGGCACGGTGTTCTTCGAAACCGCGGCCTCGGCGCTTTTTCTGGGCCAGTTTGGCGCTTCGGCTCTGCCGTCCGTGTATCTCGCCGCGGCGGCACTTTCGGCAGTTACCGGTTACGCCTACTCCAGGCTGCAGAACCGGCTCTCTTTCCCCGCATTGATGACGGCGACGCTGGTGAGCCTTCTCCTCGTGGTCGGAACGCTGCGGGGCGCGCTCTTTTTCACCCAGGCGGCCGGACTCTTCTTCTTCGCGATGGTCTTCTATCGCGTCTTGTCCATCCTCACTGACCTCGAGTACTGGGCGGTCGCGGGGAGGCTGTACGACCTGCGTCAGGCGAAGCGCCTCTTCGGATTCATCGGCACAGGCGAGGTAATAGCAAGGATCATCGGATCGTTCTCGGTTCCCTTCCTCCTCGGGTTCGGTGGCGTCTCGAATCTGCTCGTGATCTCCGCTCTTGCCCTGTTCGTTTGCGTGATCCTGCTGCGTCTGATCCTCCCCATGATTCCCAGGGACGAGGGGCCGAAACAGACGGTCGCCCAGAGGGCCGCACGGTCCTCCATCGGCTCGCTCGTCCAGGACCCCTATCTGCGCTTCGTCCTGATCGTCGCCTTTTGCGGCATCCTTGGAAAGTACCTCGTCGACTTCGCGTTCCTGCAGCAGGTGAAGAGCCGCTTTGAAGACGCCAAGGAAGTGGCGGCCTTTTTCGCCCTCTTCTCGGGCGTTTCTCAGTGCGCGTCTTTGTTCACGCGGGTGTTCCTCTCGGGCCGCGTGCTCGCAGCCATCGGTGTCCATCGCGGCCTTCTGATCCTGCCCGGCGCGCACGTCATCTGCACCACTCTTCTCCTGATCGCGGGGGGGCTCGCCCTTGGCCCCGACCCCATCTTCTGGCTCGTGGTGCTCAATCAGGGCATCTACAAGACGCTCAAACACCCGATCGACAACCCGTCCTTGAAGACGCTGTACCAGCCGATACCGAAGGACCGGCGCCTGTCCCTCGCGATCGCGGTCGATGCTTTCCTGAATCCGTTGGGCATAGCACTTTCGAGCGCTCTGATGGTGCTTTTCAAGAGCGTGTTCCATTCAGACCCGGTGCGGTTCGGCTGGGCGCTCCTCGCCTGCTTCCTCTTCTGGCTTTGGAGCGCGCGGGCAGCCGCGGTGGAATATGTGCGGGCTCTGGTGGTGGCCCTGCGCGGCCGGATCGAGGACATCGAGTTCGCGTTCGACGACGATGCGGCGATCGAGTCCCTCCGGATGACGCTGCGAAAGGGCTCGGAGGAGGACGCTTTGGTGGCCCTCCAGATCCTCGGCGATCACTCGCCTCTGGCTTTGAACCCGATGCTGAGCGACCTCGTGGGCCATCCATCAAAGGCGGTCCGGCGCGCGGCGCTCGAACGAGTCGAGGTTCACAAACCCGCGGAGATCGCGGCGAGGCTACGCGAGCGCCTCAGGACCGAACCGGAGGAAGCCCTTCGCGCACTCGCGCTGCGCGCTCTGGCTGCGGTCGATGGAAACGCGAGTCTCGCGGAGCTCACGCACTACTCCACGAGCGCCATAGCACCCCTTCGCGAGGCGGCGCTCCTGGGGCTGCTTCGGATGAGCCACGTCGAGGGAACCAGGGGCGTTCATCAGCTCGCGAGTTCGAGTGATGTGGCGAGTCGTGCGGCGGCCGCTCGGCTGATTCGGCTGGCAGGCGGGCCCACGGAGGCTCCGATCCTGAAGGGCCTGATCGAGGACTCGGAAGTGGTGGTGAGTCGCCTCGCGCTTTATGCGGCGGGCCAGATGAAAGACCCTGCTCTTGTCCCCCTGCTCATCGAGCGGGTGACCAAGCGGGGGGTCCTCGGCGCCGCGCGCGCCGCACTCGCCCTCTCGGGCGATGCCGCGTTGCCCCGGATGATCGAGGCCTTCGACGCTTCAAACCGGAGCGATGTTCGGCGCGGCCTCGTATCCGCAACGAGCCGGATGAAGTCCGAAAGCGCCGTTCGCTTCCTGATCTCGCGGCTCGACATCGAAGATATCTCGGTGCGGCAGGAGGTGGTGCGGGCACTCGCCCACGTGCGTTTCGTGGCCGTGCTCGAGGAAGATCGCGAACGCATCGAGGAACTCGCGAGGATAGAGGCGCGCCGCGCGCTCGGCACGCTTTTCGAAATCCGGGATCTCGAGAGTGCTGAAGGCACGCAGACCCTTCGACGCGCGCTTGCCGGTTCACACCGCAACGCGCGCGAGCGCATCCTTCTGCTGCTCGGCATGACCCGGGATCCGAAGGCGCTTGTCGCAGTACGGACTCACATCGACAGCGCCAACAAGGATCGGCGGGCGTACGCGGAAGAAATCCTCGACGTTGTTCTCTCCCGCGAGGAGAGGACCCTCTTCATGCCGGCACTCACCGGCGCGATCTCGGACATGGAACCCGAGCAGATGGAAGAGCTGGGTCTTTCCCGCATGAGTGCAGCTGAACGCGTGCGGGCGCTCTTCCTCAACACGTCTTCAAGCGTCGAGAACTGGATCCGGGCGGCCGCCCTCGAGGCCGCCCCGAGGATGAAGGTAGCCGGGATCGACGCCGCCATCGAGGGGTTCCTCGGAACGTCGCTTGGCGCGAGCTTTTCAAAAACCGGAGAATGGAGTCTGGGCGCCTTGCGCGGCCTGATTCGCGCGAAGGGAGTGGGACCGATGTTGCTCATCGAAAAAGTGATCACCTTGAAAGCGGTGGAGATGTTCGCCCGAACGCCCGAGGATGTTCTCGCCGACGTGGCCACCCTCGCCGAAGAGGTGCGTTTCAAAGCCGGCGACACCATCTTCAAGAAGGGCGACACCGGCGAGAGCCTCTACGTGATCGTTCAGGGCGAGGTGAAGGTGCACGACGAGGGCCTGGATCTCAAGCATCTGAAGGACAAGATGGTTTTCGGCGAACTCGCGGTGCTCGACCCCGAACCGCGCTCCGCCTCGGTCACCGCCATCACGGACGCCCATCTCCTGAGGCTCGACAGCGAGGCGTTTCTCGAACTGATGTCCGGCAACATGGAAGTGGTGCGCGGAGTCCTTTCGGTTTTGTGCGACCGTATCCGCGAGAAGCTCATCGAGGCTCAACCGAAGCCGGTGGCGGCCTCCAAAGCCTAGACCGTCGAGCAGGGCCCCCAGGACCCGCCTCGAAGCCGTCGCAACGCCGAGCGCAAGCGAGGTGCCGCGATGTCGAGCAGGGCCCCCAGGCCCGGCTCGAAGCAGTCGCAACGCCGAGCGCAAGCGAGGTGCCGCGATGTCGAGCAGGGCCCCCAGGCCCGGCTCGAAGCAGTCGCGAACCTGCGGAGCGGGGTCAATCCAAGGTTGCCATGCCATTGCCCGCAGAGCGGGCAAATGGCGGGGTGGACGGGACTTGAACCCGCGGCCTCCGGCGTGACAGGCCGGCGTTCTAACCAACTGAACTACCACCCCGCGGTTCTTCGCTGCGGGCTCG
>JAYUUU010000402.1:0-2934 GCA_043754395.1 Vicinamibacteria bacterium | reverse complement strand
TCACCAGCAGGCAGGAAGCGGCCGCGAACACGGTCATACCGAACGCGAGGTGAAGCGATGTCTTCAAGGCTTTGTGACTTTGTCTGGTTGAGGGTCGGGGCTTTGAGTGGGGTTTTTCGGCTGGTTTAGGTTCGAGGCGGTCCGCACGAACTGAATCAGGGCGACGATCACGCCCAAAGAGCCAAACAAAAGGGAAAGCCAGGGTTTTGTCCCCATCACCGAGTCGAGCCAGTAACCGAAGCCGAAAGACAGCCCGACGGTTGCCGCAAGCGCTGTGCCGATGCCGAGATACGGGGCGCTTTCGCGCAGGACCCTCGCGAAACCACTCGACTGCGTGTCGCGCTTCGGACCCATGCCGTTCTTCAGGTTTTGAACCAGCGATTATCGACCGGATTTTGGAGACAGATACCGCGAAGCACCCGTCATTTGCTGGGCGAGAGACTACCAGAAAAAGCACCGTGTTCGGTGTTCCCGGAGACGAGATCGAGGGCGTGAAGAAGCACGGGAGACAGTGCTTCAAGGCCCTCGGCGACCCCTTTGGGCGAGCCTGGAAGGTTCACGATCAGGCAACGTCCGCGGATCCCACAAACGCCTCGGGACAACGCCGCGAAGACCGTCTTGTCGAGGCCGCGCAGCCGCATCAGTTCGGCCAGACCAGGCGCCTCCCGATCGATCGCGCGCCGGGTGGCTTCAGGCGTCACGTCCCGCGGTCCGAGGCCGGTGCCTCCGGTGGTGACCACGAGGTTCGCCCGCGCCGCCGAGAAAATGAGCAACTCGAAGATTCGATTCTCCTCGTCGGGGACGACGAGCGGACCGTCGACGCTTAAACCAAGGGCGGTAAGCCCCCGCAAAGCCTCCGGCCCGGAGAGGTCTTGCCGGCTTCCCGCGTGCGCGGAATCGCTCACGGTGATGACCACGGCAGTTTTGGTTTCCAAGGATTTAGCACGCGCATGATAGAAGAGTTGGTGTGATCCGCTTTGTTCTCGCCGCCCTCCTGATTGCGCTTCAACCGGTTGGTGAAACGTACTCCGTGCGGGCGGTGGTTGCGGACGAGAAGGGCACGGCTCTTCGTGATCTTGAACCGAACGATGTCTCCCTGACCGTGGACGGCGCCTCGGTTGCGCTCTCTCGGTTTGAACGCGACGAGCGGCCCGCGCGCGTGGCCCTGCTGATCGATTCATCTCAGCCCATGAGCACGGCTTACCGCCTTCAATTCATGGATGCGGCGAAGGCCTTCATCGCATCGCTCCCTGCGACCACAAGGGTGAATGTGTGGGCCACGGGCGATCGTCCTCAAAAAGTCATCGACGATCTCAATCTCGACGCCGAAGGCACCGCGAAGGAAGTGGCACAGCGCCTCAGCCGCGTGGCCACGACAGGAGGAAACACCTTTCTGGACGCGCTCGTCGAAGCGTCAGAGGACCTTCAGAAAAAGGAAGGCGAACGGAAGATCGTGGTCTTCATATCCGGCACGGGCCCGGGTTTCGCGAGCGACCCGCGACAGGGCATCGTGGACGATGTGCTCAAGACCGGCGTGGAGGTGGCCGGTGTCCTGGTGTCCGAAGGCGGCGGCTCCTCGGGTGGCGGAGATGTTTCCCAGGAAGACTACGACTACGTCACCGCGACTCTCACCGACCGTACCGGGGGTCGCCTCGAGCGACCGCTCAGCGTCATGGGAGCGGGTCAGGCTCTGCAGCGAGTAGCGGCCGACCTTCGATCGACGTATCGTCTTACTTATTCATATAAAGGCGCTGGCCGCCGTCCGAAAATCGCCCTGCAGGTAGCGCGGGACAAGGTAAAGGTCAGATTATCCACGCCGCAAAAAGAGACTTCTTCGCCTTGATACTTAGATTTCGCACCGCCGTTGTCGTTTCTGTCGCCTCCGTTCTCGCCGGCGCGGCTTTGGCTCTGGCCCAGGCTCAGGGCCAACCGCCGCTCACGTTCGGCACGGGAATCGAGGTCATCAATCTCACCGTCACCGTCACCGACGCTCAGGGGCGCCTCGTCCCCGGCCTCGGGCGCGAGGCGTTTTCGGTTTACGAAGACGGCGTGAAGCAGGAACTCGCCCTCTTCAATAAAGACCGGCTCCCCCTCACTGTCGTCCTGCTCATGGACGCATCGGCGTCGATGGACGACAAGGTGACGCCGGCGCGCTCCGCCGCGAAGCGTTTCGTCTCCACCCTCGTGGCCGAAGACCGCGCCCGAGTCGTCGCCTTCAACAACAAGATCGACGTGTTGCAGGACTTCACAAACGACAAAGAAGCCTTGATCGCGGGTATCGACCGCCTGCAGCCCGCGGGCTCCACGGCACTTCACAATGCCTTCTACATCTCCATCAAGGAGCTTCAGAAGGAGAAACAAAGCGGTGCCGCGGCCAGGCGCCAGGCCATCATTCTGCTTTCCGACGGAGAGAACACATCGTCGATCGTCACCGACGAGCAGGTGATCGAACTCGCCCGAAAGGCCGAGATCTCGATCTACTCCATCCGCATCACTACGGATTTTGAAGGCGACAAAGGCCGCGCCGCTTTCTCTCAGGCTACCCACCTGCTTTCGGTTCTCGCCCGCGAAACCGGCGGCCAGGCTTTTTTCCCGGCACAGATTCAAGAGCTCGACTCGGTGTACGACCGCATCGCCGAAGAGATGCGCACCCAGTACAGCATGGGTTACGTGCCGACCAACAATCGCCGCGATGGCCGCTACCGTCGCATCGTGGTCCGCGTTCCCGCACGGGACAATGTGGTGCTGCGCTACAAGCTCGGGTACTTCGGCCCCCGCGCCTGATTCCGCAAAGAGGAGAGTTCCCAAAATGCCACGCGCCATCATCGTCGGGAGCGGTTCCCAAATCGCGAAGAACTGCATCACCAACGAGATGTTGTCCAAGGCGATGGACACGAACGACGCATGGATTCGCGAACGCAGCGGTGTCGAGAC
>JAYUUU010000401.1:0-2373 GCA_043754395.1 Vicinamibacteria bacterium | reverse complement strand
GGCGGATCGATCACCGCCGCGTCCCATTCCTGACGGACGAGGTGGTCAATCGCCTCTTCGACTTTCGCGGGCATCAGGCGTAAACGTGACTCGGGAACGCCAGAGAGCTGCGCGTTCTTCGCGGCTTCGCGCGACGCCTTGCGGCTTTCCTCCACCGCGGTGACGCGGTGTCCCGTGATGGCAAGAGGCAGCGCGAACAGGCCGCTGCCGCTATAGAGGTCCAGCACGTTGAGCGACGGCTTCGCGGGGCCGATGGCCGCCTTCACCAGCCGAACCAGATGCGCGGCTCCGTGGATGTTCGTCTGGAAGAAACCGGTGGGCGACGAGAGGAAACTGGGCCCGAGGGCGGTTTCTTTCACGTGGCCGAGGCCGTCGACCCGCACGGTGTGCGGACCGAAGAGATACGGCGAGGCCTGGTCGTGCAGGTTGAGCAGCAAGCCGTCAGGCTTCGACTTCGATCCGACGATCTGCTTGAGCGGTCCTTGAAGTGCTGGATGCTCCTCCGTCGCCACCACCACCGCCACCGCTTCCTTCTGATCCTCGGTGACGCGCACCACGACGTGACGCAGGAGGCCGCCACGTTCGGTGGCCACCGGAACCTTCTTCGATGCCATCGCGTCCCTGATGGCGAAGGCCACCTGGTTGGCACGCGGAGAGTGGACAAGACACTCGGTTACCGGCACCACGGTATGGGTGCCGCGCGCGAAATGGCCGATCTGCAGCCGTCCGCGGTCGTCCTCGGTGAAAGTGAACGCGGCTTTTTGTCGGAAGTGACGCGGCACGCCCGCCTCGTCCACCGGCATGCCGATCATGGGCGCCACCCTCGGTCGGTCGGGGCCGAACGTATCTTCGAGCAGGCCGTCGAGAAGATGCGTCTTCTGTCTCAGCTGCTCTTCATAGGCGATGTGCTGGAACGAGCAGCCGCCGCACAAGGCGGCATGCGGACAGGCAGGCTGGACGCGATGGGGCGAGGGTTCGAGTACTTCGAGAAGCTGCGCTTTCGCGACACCATCGTCAGCCCGATCAATGATGCGAACCCGGACCTTCTCGCCCGGGATGGCGCCGTCGACATAAACCGTCTCGCCCTTGCTCTCGGCGTAGGCCTCCCCCGAGAGGGCGAGCGCGGTGACGACGATGTCGTAAGGAGGGAGAGCGGAAGCGACGGGATTGCTTCGGGCCGAACCCGAACGATTTGGCCCTCGCAATGACGTTTGACGAACCCCTACGCTTTGGGACGGGGCTTCGCCATTTCCTTCTGCGCTTCCTTGCCCACGAACTGCGCGGCCTTGGATGCGTTCTCGGCCATGCGGTCGGCAGTCTCGGCGCACATCTTCTTGAGGGCTGCGGACCTGCGCCCGATGGCGCCCAGGGCATAAGCCGCCGCCTTCTTCACAAAGAGGCGCTCGTCGTTGCCGCAGCGCTCGATGATGGGAATGAAGCGATGGAACTGCGAGTCGTCGGCCTTGGGTTCGAAGTCGGCGAGAGCGCCCATCAGGGTGAAGCCCGCCTTCTTGACGAACTCTTCCTTACGGTCGGTCCAGACTACGCAACGGCCCCAGGAGAACTGGGTGGCGTGGAAGAGGTTGAAGCAGCAGTTGTCGCAGATCGCCTGCGAATCGAACTGACGCGCCCAACGGTCCATCTGAACCTTCGTGACCTTCTCCGGCTCGTCGATCAAAGACGCGAGCAGACGAGCGTCGTAGAGGCCCGTACCCCAGAGTTCCTGGGCCAGACGATGGTCGCGGCCGATCTCGCCGACGATCTTCTTCATCTTAGGGGGCGGCACGCCGTACGAGGCGCGGGGCTTGACGCCCAGTTTTTCGAGCGCGAGGGCATGTTTGGGATCCCCCTCCTGGCGCAGTCGCTTAAGAACTTCCTCGAGTGTCACGTATTTCCTCCGAAAATCAGTCGATCCGCTTTGGTGCTATGCAAGGGCCGGGACGGACCCGATCAAACCCGCGATTTCATCCACCACCTGATCCGGTGGGAGGGACGAAGTCACGATGGTGTGGCGGGCCGTGCCATAAAGGCGCTTTCTTGTGGTCAGTAGCCGCCGAAGTTCGGCCATGGCTTGCGGATGGCCTTTCATCGGACGTCGATCTCCCTGTTGCAGCACGCGGTTCCAGTGGTCATTTGCAGAAGCGCGCAGCCAGATTGTGGTGGTCTGCGCCTTGAGAAGTGCGAACGTTTCCGGGGACGTCACAATGCCGCCGCCCGTCGCGATCACACAACCCTTCCCTTCGACGAGAACGTCTTCGAGGACCGTTCTTTCGAGCCGCCGGTAGTAGTCCTCGCCATGAAGGGCGAAGATTTCCGACAGACTCAAAGAGGCTTTTTCCTCAATCTTCCGATCGAGCTCGACGAAAGGTAGGC
>JAYUUU010000400.1:0-3774 GCA_043754395.1 Vicinamibacteria bacterium | reverse complement strand
GATGATGTCGCTGAACGTGAGCGGGACGAAACTCGAGTCGAGCGACCCCATCACGGTCGCGAGGACCAGGGCCGACATCAAACGGAAACGCGCGGCGTTTTCCATTCCCGCGCCCTAGAACATCACCACGTCGGGAATCTTGAACATCGACTTCCATTCCTTCGCGATGAGCAGATCCATCAGCTCCGATTCTTCGCCGCGCTCCTTCTTCTCCTGCTCGTCCATCATGGTCGCGATCGCCTGATCGGTTCCAGGCCCGAACAGAGAACGCAGATACTCGATGGGCACCCGCGGCTCTTCCGAGATGTCGCCGTTCGCGTCGAATGTGGGTGGCAGGATCGGCGGCACGTAGAAGATGTTGGGCTCGGTGCCGAATTCGGGATGGAGGGGGAGGGCCACCTTCCACTTGTAGACGAGCTTCCAGATGGGCCCGTCTTCCTCGTCGAGGAAACCCACGAAACGCAGGCGGCCCGGACACTGACGGGCACACGCGGGTGCGACACCTTCCTCTATGCGCGGGAAGCAGAAGATGCACTTCTCGGACTTTCCCGTGACGTGGTTGAAGTAGATTTTTTTATACGGGCATGCCTTGTTGCACTCGCGCATGCCCCGGCACTTCTCCTGGTCGATGAGAACGATGCCGTCCTGTTCGCGTTTGTAGATCGCCTTGGTGGGACAGGCTTCGAGGCAGGCCGGGTTGGTGCAGTGGTTGCACAGGCGCGGCAGGTAGAAGTGATAGTTGTTCGGGTACTCGCCCACACTCGTGTCTTCGTTCCAGTGCGCCGAGTACTCCATCTTTTCCTTGCCGCGGACCTTGATGTCCTTGCCGAGGAAGTAGACCTGCTCGTGATTGACCTCCTGCGGCGAGCCGTAATCGGCGGGGGCGGGGAGCTTCCCGTTCTTCTGGAGGACGCCGTCTTTGTAGCCGCCGCCCGACTCTTCCCAACGCCGCGGATAACCCTCGCCCGGCATGGTCTCGACGTTGTTCCAGAGCATGTATTCCTGGCCCGGTCCGTCGGTCCACAGGCTCTTGCACGCGGAGCTGCAGGTCTGGCAGCCGATGCACTTGTTGAGGTCGATGATCATGGAGATCTGACGGCCTTTGAAGAGTGGATTCATGGTGGGCTCAGGCCTCTTTAGTTTCCGGGCGTTGCTGGAGATGTTCGAGGTCTGCGCGCACGAACGCGGCCACCGCCTGGAACAGTGTCTTGAGATACGTGTCTTCGGAGCGGTGCGCCACGGTCTGCGCGAGCATGGAAGTCCAGTCCGCGAGATGTCGCGACGAAAAATCGCGGGCGGCGAGAACGAAGGGGGCCGGATCCTCGGCTTTGGCGGCGCGAAACGCGAGGAAGTGCTGAAACTCGAGAGCGACCGAGAGATGGTCGGGCGCCCATTGTCTTTCAGGGTTCAAGGGATACGAGAAGTGCTCGTAGAAGCGGACGATCTCTTCTTTCTTCTGCGCCGACTTCGTTTCGTCGTAGAGGAGTTCCTGGCGAATGGGCAGCGGGGGGCCGTTGCGGCCGACTTCGAAGATGGCCCCGTACTCGCGTTCGGTGTCTCTCGTGTTCGCCCCCATAGCCGCCGCCGCGCCTTTCAGCTTTCCGAAGTCCGTGGGATAGGGAAGGGCGGTCGAGAGTTCGTCGAGTGCCATGTCGAGATCGTCGGGCAGGAGTCCCTTCCCGGATGCCGAGATATCGAAAGGGGAGGCGACGAGGCGGGAGAAGAGTGCGAAGGCGGCACTCCTGGCGTGATCCACTGCCAGCGCGGTACTGGCCCCTGTTTCGCTGTTCACTGGGGACTCCATCACGCGGTCCGCTCAGCGGGGCGCGGCTTCGGAGCCACGGGACCGCCATTCCACTTCTCAAAATCGACCGAGAAGTCCTTGTAGGTCTGGTTCGGCGCGAAAGCAAGAACGCGATAGCCGAGATGGCCGTAATCACCCACCATCGACGTCGGCTTGATGAGTCCGGCGGTGGAAATCACCGAGGAGAAGTTCGACCGCTCCTCAAACGCCATCGGATCCCACCCGTGATACATGAACACCATCCCCGGCTGAATGCCGGCGGAAACATGCGCCATCGCGACCATGCCGCCCGCGGGATTGTGGACGCGGATCATGTCGCCATCCTTCACTCCGCGCCGTTCCGCGTCGTCGGGGTTCACGTAGATGTCGGGTTCGCCTCGCTGGAGATTCAGCAGAAAAGCATCGTCGCGCCACATGGTGTGAACGCCGTGCCGCGCGTGACCCATCATCATCTGCAATGGGAAGCCGGGGATCATCAGCGGAGGCTTGTGCGACGGCAGCGATTCGTTGAACTTCAGGAACCAGTCGTGGTCGAAGTAGAACTGCTGGCGGCCGGTGAGCGTCTCGTAGGCGTGTTTGTGCTTCACGTTTCGCGCGACCTCGGAGTGGAAGGTCGCATCCTCGTGCGCCCAGGTCGTGGTGCCTTCCGAGTCGTCCAGACGCACGATGCCCTGGGCCGCGAGTTCGTCGAATGTCATCTTGGGCACGCCAGGCGTCGTGTTGATGATGAGCTGAGCCACGTCCTTCACCGAGCGGACGCTGCCGCCCATCCGGTAGAGCGTGTGATACATCTGTGGCTCGCGGCGGACGCTCTTGCCTTCGACGCTGTCGACGAAGGGCGCTATTCCGCGTTCCTTCGCGCGGGCGCTTACCGCTTCTGCGATGCGATCGAACGCGGTCCAGTCGTCTACGGATTCGCCGAGCGGCGGCACCGCGGCATCCAAAACCTGGATGTAAGGCACGCGCGACTGGAGCATCAGGTCCGCGCGTTCGTAGTGATGGGCGATGGGGAGAACGTAATCGGCGTTAAACGACGACATGCCGAAGTCGGGTGTGAGCGCCACGATGCACTCGAGCTTGTCGTAGGCCTCACTGCGCCACCGGTTCGCGGACGCGCGCCACCCCGCACCCCCGTTTCCGGCCATGATCGCCATCTTCCAGCCCTTCTCTCCATAGGACGGGAACCACTTCTCCTTGATCGAGTGCTGGTAGTACTGGTCGTATTCCTCCGCGAACTCCTTGCCGTAGATCTCGGCGTTCAGATCCTTCATCTTCCCGTGCTCGTAGTCCCACGTGGTCGCCGAGACCATGCGCATCGTGGGCCCGACACCCGCGAAAGCGAAGCCCATGAGGCCGGCGGATTTTGGAGAGTTCGCGATCTGAAGACCGCCGCCCTCTTTTCCGGTATTGCCGGTGAGGGCGAGGAGTAACAACATCGCGCGCTGAAGGATGTCGCCGTGAAGCCACTTGCACGCGGCATAGCCCGAGTAAATCATCGCGGGCTTCGCCTTCGCGAAATCGCGAGCTACTCGGCGAATGACGTTTGGGTGGACGCCCGTGATCTTCGACGCGGCCTCAGGTTCGTGAAGGGCGGCCTCCTGCTTGAGCAGCTCGAACACCGTCGTGACTTCGACCGGACCGAAACGCGTGTCTACCGTGAACTTCCCTTCAAGCGCCGGCTTGATCGCACCCAGTTCGAGGCTCAGGTGGCGGCGACGTTCGCGGCCGATCGGAGGTTCGCTCTGGCCCGAGCCGGGGGACATGACGGGCTTGTGCGTCACCTCGTCCCAGACATAAAAGACGTTGTCCCGCACCGCGATTGTCGAAGCGAGGGAGAAGTCGGTTTCGCGAAGGAACTTCTTGTTGTCCGTTCGAACGAGCAGGGGAAGATCGGTTTGCTCGGCGACGTACGCGCGGTCGTACGTTTTGTCCTCGAGGATGGTGTGGACCATCGCCATGGCGAGGGCGAT
>JAYUUU010000399.1:0-6464 GCA_043754395.1 Vicinamibacteria bacterium | reverse complement strand
TGCGGGAGACCATCGTCGCGGGCGATCTCGATCATTTCCGCGCCGTGGTCGATTCCCTCGCTCAGGAGTTCGACATCATGGACGTCGCGGCGGCGGCGGTAAAGATGGTCGATGCCAGGGACGGTGTCGAAGCCGAGGAAATCCCTTCAGTCACGATTCGGCCGGATCGCCCCGCAACGCATCACGACCGCGGACCCGCGCCGAAGTTCGGCGGACCGAAGGCCGATGCCGGGAAGCCCGTTGGGAAGGGATTCGGGGGCAAGAAGCACATCACGCCGGAGTGGGATGTGGCGAGGCTCTACATCGGCGCGGGCCGCGCGGCCAACGTTCGTGCCGGCGATCTTGTGGGCGCGATCGTCAACGAGGCTGGTGTGGACGCACGCGCCATCGGCGCCATCCAGATCACGGATCGCTTCTCGCTGGTCGAGGTCCCGGCGGACATCGCCGACAGCATCATCGAGACGCTGCGGGCCACCACGATCAAAGGAAAGCGCGTGCCGGTGCGGCGTGACCGCGAACAGGCCTGGAAGAACTGACAGCGCCAGAGCGTTACTTCGACTTGTGCACGACGCCGCCCTTCATCACGAAGCGCACACGTTCGAGCTCGGTGATGTCGGCGAGCGGATCTTTGTCCACGGCAATGAGATCGGCGAAACGGCCCGCCTGAAGCGTACCGACGCGGTCGTCCCACCCGATCGCCTGGGCGGCGATGCGGGTGGCCCCAAGGATGGCGGCCATCGGCGTCTGGCCCAGGTCCACGCGCAACTTGAACTCGCGGGCGTTGTCGCCGTGCGGGAAGACGCCGGCATCGGTGGCGAAGGCGATCTTTAGCTCGTGCGCGAGTGCTAAGCGGAAGGCCTTCTCCTGCGTGCCCCGCATGGCCTTTTCTCGCTCGACCTGGTGCGGCGGAATGTTGAGCGCTTGGTTGTCGAGCAGGATCGAGTGGCCGACGTAGAGCGTGGGCGCGAAGAAGGCGCCCTTTTCCTTGAGCAGGCGCGCGCCTTCTTCGTCGAGCATGCTCCCGTGGTCGATGGTGCGGACGCCGGCCCGCAGCGACGCCTTGATGCCCTCGGCGCCGTGCGCGTGCGAGGCCACGAACTTGCCCCAGCGCGCGGCCTCTTCGACGGCAACGGCGAGCTCGGCATCCGTGTACTGCTGTGAGCCGGGCGGGATGCCCTTCGACATGACCGCGCCGGTGGCCAGAATCTTGATGAAGTCGGCGCCGTTCTTCAGGTTGGTGCGCACAACCCGGCGCACTTCATCGACGCCGTCGGCGAGGTTCTTCACGATCGGCACATCCACGTAGATCGAGAACTGACGCGCGTCACCAGCGCCCCCCGTGGCCGAAACGTAGTTGCCGGAAGCCTGCATCCGCGGCCCGAGAATCGAGCCCTTGTCGATCGCGTAGCGCAGATCGATGTCAACGTAGGGCCAGGTCGGCCCCATGTCGCGCACCGTGGTGAACCCGGCCATGAGCGTGGTGCGGGCGTTGACCGCGCCGTAGATGGCCGCGCGGCCGGGTGTCGTCGTGAGGAGGTTGGTCTCCCAATTCGTGCCCACCTCGTCCGTGAGGTGCGTGTGCAGGTCGATGAGGCCGGGCAGCACCGTAGCGTTGCCGAGGTCGATGACCGTATCCGCGGTCATGCCGGCGGATGGACCCACCCGCTCGATGCGCTCGCCACGGATGAGCACGCCACCGTCCACAAGCGGGGCCCCTCCTCGGCCGTCGATGATCCGAGCGGCCTTCACGAGTACGGTGCGGCCGGGAAACTGTCCCCCCGGTGTCTGAGCAAGGGCGCCGCTCGTGGCGAAGCAGGCGACGAGGGCAAGTATCCGGGCGTTCTTCAGTCGCATGATGGGTCTGCCTTCCTCTTCAATGCGTCACCACACCGCACGGTCGTAGCGTCGCCTGATGTTGCGGTCTTTGGTCACAAGCGGCAAATCAAGCAGGCGCGCTTCGGCGACGATCACCCGGTCGAAGGGGTTCCGGGTCCAGGTTTCCACGATGGCCTGCTCGGACACGACCGCTTGCGTCGCTTGAGAAAAACCAAGACCGAGCCGCCTTTGGAGATCGCGGACGATCGCATGAGCGCCTTTCTGGATCCTCCCGATCTCGTGAAGGAACTCGAGCTCGAGGAACGCCATGCCCGGGATGACGAGTTGTCCCGACTCGAGTGCTGAGAGGGCCGCCGGCGAGAATCGCTCGATCTCGCCCTGGTACAACCAGACCGCAACGTGGGTGTCGATGGCGGTCGGAACATCCTCGGTCACAGCCGGCCCGGCTTCCAGCTCTTCGACCAGTCAACGCTCACGAGGGCCTCGGCATCGCCGCGAACGATCTTCCGGCGTGGAAGGGCCAGAAGGCGGGAGGGCTTCTCCACGGGCACAATCCTGACCGCCCGGTCGCCCCGGCGAATCTCGATCGGCTCGCCGGTCTCGATCACACGGTCGAGCATCTTGTAGATGTTGGCCCGCAAGACGGAGGCGAGGATGGGGGTCGACATACCCTCATCCTAAACGCGTACGTCTTAGATCGTCAAGGACGTACGTTCACAGCCACTTGGCCTTCTTGAACCGGTAGACGAGATAAGCGTCCACCAGGACCATGAGGCCGAGCGAGAAGGGATAACCAAAGGCCCAGCGCAGTTCCGGCATGTGGTCGAAGTTCATCCCGTAAACACCCGCGATCATCGTGGGAACAGCGGCGAGTGCCGCGTAGGCCGCGAGTTTTTTGGTGACCTCGGTCTCCTGCATCGTGATAAGAGAGAGGTTCACCGAGATGACCGTGGTGACCATGTCGCGAAGGCTGTCGATGCTTTGCTTCAACCTCAGCAGGTGGTCGTAGACATCGCGGAAATACTCGTCGAGACCGGCGCAGATGGGCGGCACGCGGCCGCCGTGAAGTTTCCCCGCCACTTCGAGCAGAGGGCCGGTGGCGCGGTCGAGGACCATGAGTTTCCGCTTCAAACCGTAAAGCGCCTCGATGTTCTCTCGCGTGCTCTGACCGGAGAAGATCCTCTCCTCGATCTCGTCGATCTCCTCGGTCAGGGCGTCGAGAACAGGGAAATAGCGGTCGACCACGGCGTCCATCAGGGCATACAGAACGTAGGCCGGCCCGTGCTGGAGGAGTTCCGGCTCGAGCTCGGAGCGCTGCCGGACATCGGCGAAGCCATGGGCCGACTCGCGCCTCACCGACACCACGTAGTTCTGACCGACGAAGATCGCAACCTCGCCGGTGGTCAGTTCGTGCTCTATCGGTTCGATCATCTGGAGAACCACGAAGAGCGCGGCGCCGTACTCGTCCATCTTGGGCCGCTGGTGCCCGTGCTGGGCATCCTCCACCGCGAGTTCGTGCAGGTCGAACTCTTCCTGGATCGCCTCGAGTTCGGCGTGGTCCGGGTCCTTCAGGGCCACCCAGACGAAGCAATCGGGCTGGACGGTGTACTGCCGGATTTCCGCGAGTGAGATATCCGCGAGTTTCTTGCCTTTTCGATAGGCGGCGCAGTTGATGAGCATAAGGAGGCGGGCGGAGGATAGCCCGAACCGCGGCTTCGGTGGTCGCCCCTGCCCGGGGTTCGGAAGTAGTCTTGTCGGCCACGCGATGAGTCCCTCACCCAAAGATGAAGTCCTCGAAAAGACCAAGGCGGTCAGGAAGGAGAAGAAGACTCCTCCCTACCGCGTTCTTCTCATGAACGACGACTACACGCCGATGGAATTCGTGGTCGAGGTCCTGATGGACATCTTCTCGAAGGGTGAAGTGGAAGCGGTGCAGATCATGCTGAAGGTGCATGTCGAAGGCTCGGGCCTTGCCGGCGTCTATCCGTTCGAGATCGCGGAAACCAAGGTCGAGGAAGTCCACGCGCACGCTCGCGCGGAAGGCCATCCTCTGAAGGCAATGATGGAGGAAGGCGACGCGTGAACATGATGTCCCAGGGAGAGGTTCAGGCTCCAACCGTCGAAGCGATCCGCGCCAACCGGGCGAAGCTCGGTGATCTTGTCATCACGACTCCGGTTCGAAGGATCGTCGATGACGCGCTAGGGGCTGCGGTCGGCTCCACATCGGTCTGGCTCAAGGAGGAACTCTTCCAGCGCACTGGAAGCTTCAAGCCCCGAGGCGCGCTCTCCGTGATGCTCGACCTCGACGCTCCGGCGCTTAAGCGCGGGGTCACCGGGGTCTCGGCCGGCAATCACGCGATCTCTCTCGGCTATTCCGCGCGGCAGCTCGGCACAACCGCGAAGGTCGTCATGCCCAGGAACGCGAATCCGTTTCGGGTGCAGGTGTGCCGGGAATTCGGCGCCGCCATCGAGCTGGTCGAGAACGTTCATGAAGCGTTCGCAAGGGTCAGGGAAATCGAAGCCTCCGAGGGGCGAACCTTCGTGCATCCTTATGAAGGGCCGAAGACCGCACTTGGAACCGCGTCGGTCGGGATGGAGTTCATCGATCAGACGCGTGCCGAAGGCGTCACCCTGGACGCGGTGATCGTCGCTGCGGGGGGAGGCGGCCTCACCGCCGGGGTGGCGTGCGCGGTGAAGCAGATGAGCCCAGGGACCGCGGTCTATGTTGTCGAGCCCGAAGGGGCTGACAGCCTGAGCCGCAGCTTCAAAGCCGGTTCTCCTCAGTCGATCGAGGCGGTGCGCACGATCGCGGATTCGCTGGGCGCCCCGCGCTGCGAGCCGTATTCGTTCGCCCTCAACCGGATGTTCGTCGACGAGGTGGTCCTGGTCAACGATGACCAGATCCGCGATGGCATGCGCCTCCTCTTCCGCGTTGCGAAACTCGTGGTCGAACCTGCGGGTGCCGCCGCCCTGGCCGCGCTGATGCATCCTCTTCGTGCCCGGCTTCACGGCCGGAGAGTCGGGATCGTGGTGTGCGGCGCGAACATCGACCCTGAGACGTATGCAAAGCAGATCACGCAGATTGGAACTCCTTCATGAAACGAATCACAATCCGCACGGCCCTGGCGCTCGCCGCCGCTCTCTCGGTTGCGGCCGTCCAGAATGAAGGGCCATTCGACCTCGCCATCACCGGGGCCCGGGTTATAGACGGCTCAGGTAACCCCTGGTATCGCGCGGATGTCTATCTGAGAGGCGACACCATCGCCCTGATCGACCTGGGTCATCGTTCGCTCGCGGCGAAACACACGCTCGACGGCCGCGGCCTCGTCCTCGCCCCGGGCTTCATCGACATCCACACTCACGCGCGCCGCGCCATTCTCGAAATCCCGACCGCCGAGAACTACGCGCGGCAGGGAGTCACTACACTCATCGAAGGCCCGGACGGCGGCTCGCCGGTGCCGCTGCGTCCGTATCTGGAGCAGGTCGGCAAGGTAAAGACGTCGGTCAACTTCGGCGCGTTCATCGGTCAAGGCTCGATCCGCGAGAGCGTCATCGGCCCGAACGACCGCAAGGCGACGCCCGAAGAGATGGCGAAAATGCTCGAGATCACGCGCCAGGGAATGCGCGACGGAGCTTTCGGTCTCTCCACCGGTCTCTTCTACGTCCCGGGCACGTTCACGCCCACCGAAGAGGTCACGGCCCTCGCGAAGGTAGCGGGCGAGATGGGCGGCATCCACATCTCGCACATGCGGAACGAGGCGAAGGACGTGGTGAAGAGCGTCAACGAAACCGTCGCGATCGGTGAGAACGGTGGACTGCCGACTCAGGTCACTCACCACAAGATCATCGGGAAGGGAAACTGGGGAGCGTCAACACAGACACTCGCCGCGGTGGCGGACGCGCGCGCTCGTGGAGTCGACGCGACGATCGATCAGTATCCCTACACCGCATCGTCGACCGGAATCAACGCTCTGCTGCCCGCGTGGGCTCAGGATGGCGGACGTCCGGCGACTCTCGCGCGGCTGAAGGACCCGGCGACACGCGCGAAGATAAAGGCCATCGTGGTCGACAACATCAAGTTCGACCGCGGCGGGGGCGACCCAAAGAACATCCAGATCGCCTCGGCTGGCTTCGATCCGACACTCGCCGGGAAAAACCTCGCCCAGATCACCGCGGCCCGAGGTGTTGAGGTCACGATCGAGAACGCGGCCGACACTGCGCTCGACATCATCGAGAAGGGGGGAGCTTCCGCGATCTTTCACGCCATCAATGAAGAGGATCTGGTTCGCATTCTGAAGGATCCGAACTCGATGGTGGGCTCGGACGGCGAGGTCATCCGCTTTGGTGTGGCGGCGCCTCATCCTCGAGGCTACGGAACGTTCGTCCGCGTTCTCGGCCGCTACGTCCGCGAACTCAAGGTCCTCACCTTGCAGGACGCGATCCGCAGGATGACCTCCTTCCCCGCCCAGCGCCTGGGCCTCCTCGACCGCGGCCTGGTGCGACCGGGCATGAAGGCGGATCTTGTGTTATTCGACGAGAGCGAGATCGGCGACCGCGCGACCTTCGAGAACCCTCATCAGTACGCGGTGGGAGTGAAGTGGGTTCTGGTAAGCGGCGAAGTCATCTTC